>CALBGO010000037.1 GCA_937894585.1 uncultured Eubacterium sp. | reverse complement strand
GGTTACAAATTGCTATTTAGATTGTGTTCCACCCCAACTATTGACATAGAGCCGATTTTTTTTGCTATAAAATCAGCTCCGTCAGATAGACTGCAGCGCAGGAGGCGACGGCCACCTTAAAGAGGTTTCCGTCAATCCATGCAACGATGACGGCGACTGCAAAAGCCACTGCACCGGAGATCAGGTTTCCTGTTGCGGTGATGATAGCAGGCACTGCCATGACTGCCAAAGTCACATAAGGCACATAATACAGGAAGGAACGGATAAATGTATTGGTGATCTCTTTCTGGATCAGGGTCAGGGGAAGGGCACGGATTGCATAAATCGTTGCTGCTGCAACGAGAAGATAGATATATGTATTCTGACTCACAGCTGCACCTCCTTGGAACCCTCTGAAACCGCAGGTTCTTCTTCAAAAATTTCATAGCTTTTCAGTTCTTCTTCCGCCAGAGTTTCCGCAGCTTTTTCTGTATCTGTGCTGACCGGTTTTATAATGGCTGCGGCGGAAGCGATGACCAGTGTCAGAATAATGATTTTCGTGCCGGAGTCCATCTGCGACAGGAAAGGAACATAGGGGAACAGACAGCTTGCCGCCATGGAAACAAGTACCACCGCGGCGATGGTTTTGTCCTGCTTGGAAGCCGGAATCACTACAGCTAAAAACATACCGTAAAGGGCGACGGAAAGCGCGCTTGCAAGGCTGTCCGGCAGAATATTTCCGACAACGGCGCCCAGCACCGTACCGAGAATCCAGCCCGGTGAGCCGACTGTAGCGGCGCCCAGCGGGTAGGCAGGGTTCAGCTCCCCTTTGACGGAGGCGGAAACACCGAATATTTCATCGGTTACAAAGTAGGAAAGAAGCAGTCTTTTCGGAAGTGAAGTATTCGGACTGATTTTCTGTGAAAGACTGCATGACATCAGAAAATATCGGATATTGATAATAAATTGAGTTACAATCATAGCCAGATATCCGGAGCCGCTGGCAATTACTGTAAGCACAGCAAATTCTCCTGCGGAGGCATGCATCAGAGCTGACATCAGCCCCGCCTGAAAGGGAGTGATTCCGGCTTCTCTTGCCGCAATTCCAAGGGTGAACCCTACTGCGAAATATCCTAAAGCGATAGGAATACCGTCTCGGATTCCTGCAAAATAATTTTTTTCATGATTTAGATTATTCATAGATATGAACCGCCTTTTATTTAAAGTCTTTTAATAAATATCCAAAGTATATTCTAAGATATTTTTGTCCTTTCGTAAAGAACGAATCTTTGACAGCGTAAGAAATTCGTAATATTTTCCTTAACAAATCTTAATCTTGTCTTAATTGCCATTTAACATTTATCTGCTATGATATACCTATAGTAAATCAAAGGGCAAAACGATGATTGAAATCAGAAGGGGTATATAATATGAACATTTTAATTTTAACAGGGAAATTCGGTATGGGTCATATCAAAGCCGCCGAAGCCATCAAGGAACAGATTATAACAGAAAATCCAAGCTGCAATGTGGAAATCATCGATTTTATCGAATATATGTTTCCGGCTATCAGTAAAGGAATTTACAGGGGATTCAATTTCCTTGTAAGCAGATGTTCGGGATTGTACAATGCGATTAACAAGGCGGCGGGGAAAAACAGCGGGGTTCCCATGAAACTGACTTTTACGAAACGAATCGACAGGCTGCTTGAGGAACATAAGGCAGATGCGGTCGTGGTTGCTTTTCCGGTCTGCTCTCAGTATATTTCTTCGTACAAGCGTATGAGAAGAAGCAGCATTCCGCTTTATACATATATCACCGATATTACGGCTCATGAAGAATGGATTGCGCCGGGAACAGATAAATATTTTGTAGGGGACATTACAACGAAGAATGCTTTGCTTTCAAAAGGGGTCAGCGAAGATAAAATCGCAGTCAGCGGGATTCCGGTGCGCCGTGCATTTTATGGAATCGGCAAAGAGGAAGTATCCGAAAAGGAAGGGAAAAAAGAGGTTCTGATTATGGGAGGAGGTCTGGGACTGATTCCGTCGTCGGAAAGATTTCTGCACAGACTTTCTGCACGCAGTGACATAAGGGTTACTGTAATTACAGGGAAAAACGAAAAGCTTCGCAGAGAGCTTTCCGAGAAGTTTCCGAAGCTGAATATTATCGGATACACAGAACATGTGGACAGATATATGCAGCGGGCGGATCTTCTGGTGACAAAGGCGGGGGGAATTACCACATTTGAAGCCATTGCCTCAGAAACACCGCTTTACATTATCAAGCCGTTTCTGGAGCAGGAATTCGGCAATGCGAAATATATCGAAGGTCACAATATCGGCAGAGTGCTTTGGGATGTCAATGCCGATGAAGCTTCTGACATTTTAAGACTCATCGATGATAATTCACTGCTGAATACTATGAAAAAAAATATGGCACATATCAGCAGCGGCATCAAAAATTTCAGACTGACAGAAGAAATCGCCTGAGATAAAAAAAGGGGTATTTATTATGAATCATAAATTGAAGACGGCAATGGTGCTGAGTGCCGCCGCTGCAGCAGGATACAGCTTTCTGCCTTCTGCGGCGGCAAAATACAAGAGAGCGGTTCTCAGAAAAACAGGGCAGCGAGAAGAAAGGCTGCGGGGAACGCCGAAGGTTCTGTATCTGACTTTTGATGACGGTCCCCATCCTGTTTATACAGAAAAGCTTTTGAATCTTTTGGAGGAATATCAGATAAAGGCGACTTTTTTCGTAGTCGGAAAGTTTGCGGAAGAGAATCCGCAGCTTATTATGCGTATGAAGAAAGAGGGACACCGGATCGGAATGCATTCTTATGACCATAAAAGTGCAATGATTCAATCTCCGAAAGAATCGGCGAAAGATTTCAGACAATGCGTTTCCGTTATGAAGAAGCTTCACATCGATACGAATCTGTACCGGCCGCCATGGGGTCACGTTAACTGGATTACTCTGCGTCAGCTTTCTGCAGCCGGAATGAGAAAGATTCTGTGGGATGTAATGGCGCAGGACTGGGAGCCCGATACAGATGAAGAAACCATACAGTATAAGCTTCTGAAAAGGGCGCAGGCAGGCGATGTAATCTGTCTTCATGACCGGCAGGCTGACAGCGATGAAAGCGAGCTTCCGAAAGAAGGCGTAGAAAAGGTGCTTCCTCCCGCGCGTATGATTGCAGCTTTGGAAAAGACCATACCGATCTGGCTGGAGGAAGGATATGTATTTGAGACGATACGGTAGGCTGACCGTAAAAATCGGTCAGACAGCCGGGTGAAAGTATACAGACAAAAATATTCAGTGAATGCAGGAAAAATATGAACAGTAAATTGGCAAATCTCTTAAAAAACGGCGGATTGTTTTTCATTCTGCTGGCGCTTACCGCCTATATGATATTAAAAGATACAAGTCCTGCAGAGCTTGCACAGGCTGTAAAAGGGGCAAATCCGGCATATCTTGCCGGCGGGATTTTTGCTATGTGCCTGTTCCTTTTTTGTGAAGGCGTAAACCTGATAAGAGCTTTGCGTTTTTTCGGACAGCGGAAGATTTCTCTTTGTCAGGGCGTAAAATACGCACTGGCAGGTTTTTTCGGAAGCTCAGTAACACCGTCTGCTTCCGGCGGACAGCCGCTGCAGCTTTATTTTATGCATAAGGACGGGCACAGGCTTTCTCACGGAACCCTTGCTCTTCTCTTGGAGCTGCTCAGTTTTCAGACGGTGACCATTACCTTAGCGATTTTTGGATTTTTCTATCAGCATCGGACTATCTCAGAGGCAATGGGAAAGCTTCAGTATCTGCTGCTGATCGGAACGCTGCTTAACGCAGTGGTTTTAGCAATTTTATTCTGCGCGGTTTTTTCGGGAAAAATGGTACACAGACTGGCAGGTTTTGTGGTAAAATCAGTTCAGATGTTCAGTTTAGCAAAGGCGGAAAGTCTCAGAGAAAAACTGTCCGAGCAGATTGAAGAGTACAGTGCGGCAGCTGTATATCTGAAAGAAAACCGGAGTATGTTCGCCAAAACTCTTTTGACTACTTTCGTACAGATTCTCGCAATGTATGCGGTTCCTTATCTGGTATATAAAAGCTTCGGTTTGGATTCCTATACAATGAGTCAGGTGATTTCCCTTCAGGCAGTACTTTATGTGGCTGTATCGGCGCTGCCTCTTCCGGGCGCTCTGGGCGTCAGCGAAAGTGGATTTATGATGCTGTTTTCCACTTTGTTTCCGGCATCTCTTCTGCCGTCAGCAATGGTACTTTCAAGAGGCATCAGCTTTTATCTCTTTGTACTTATCAGCGGACTTGCGACCGCATTTTTTACAATATATCAGAAAGGAAGAACCAATGACCTACAACATTTTAATTGCAGAAGACGATCGGGACATTGCCCAGCTTCTGAAGCTTTATCTGGAAAGCAGCGGATATCGGACCGTTGCCGCATCTGACGGTGAGGAGGCTTTTGCGCTTGTGGAGACAGAAGATATTCATCTGGCTGTACTGGATATTATGATGCCCAAGCTGGACGGATATCAGCTGACTATGAAAATCAGGGAAAGAGGTTATGATTTCCCGATTATTTTCCTTTCCGCCAAAGTAGAAGATAACGACAAGATTTTGGGACTCAATTTGGGCGGAGACGATTATATGACAAAACCGTTCAATCCTTTGGAAATCATTGCCAGAGTCAAGTCAAGTCTGCGCCGTGCTTACGAGCTGAACAAACCTGCCAAGGAACAGCCATCCCGCCTGACTAACGGAGAGCTTACCATGGATTTTGAATCTATGACTGTGATGAAGGGGGATACACATATCGGACTGACGCCTACGGAGTTTAAGATTCTCGCACTGTTTATGCGAAGTCCGGGCAGTGTTTTTACGAAGACACAGATCTGTCAGTCCATTAACGAGGATTTTTATGAATCCGATGAAAATGCAGTCATCGTGCATATTTCAAAAATTCGTGAAAAGCTGGGGGACGATTCAAAGAATCCGGCTTATATCAAGACGATAAGGGGGCTTGGATATAAAATTGAAAAGAAATAAAGACAAGCGGAGCAGAGGACGGTTTGTCACGTCAATACTATGGAAATATTTTTTGTTTTCCATAGTTTTTGTGTTGATTTTAATCTGTCTGTTTTTTGCTGCCGTATGGAATACGGGAAAATATCAAGGCGTTCCGTATATGAAGGAGCTGCAGAAAGCCTTTGACGGTCTGGCGGTAAATGAATATGATTCGGTAGATACGGACAGAATTTTGAACGGAGGAGGCTATGTGCAGATACTGGATGAGAATCACAGAGTGCTTTATTCCAGTGATCCGGCACACAGTAACGAAAGCTACACAGATTACGAACTCAACTATATTAAAAATTCCGATGACTTTTCTTTGATCAATGTGGAGGAATATGAACAGCTTGACGGAAGCATCCATCAGGTTGTCAATGTAAACAGCTTTACGGAGGAAGGAAAAGAAGTCTGCAATGATATTTATGTTGTGGACGAGAATCTGAAAATTTTATATTCCAATACACATAAAGAAAAAGACAGACTGACCCGTCGTGAGTTTCAGCTTCTGACAGACAGAATCAGTAATCGTCTTTCCCTTTCCAAAGCTGCGATTACCGATGCGGAAGGAAAGGAACATACCTTGCTCTGCTATAGTACGCGGAGTTTCAAAAACATCATCGGCAGGGTAAAACGGGCATATTTTTTAGTTGCGGTAGTTTTTCTCGCTGTTTATGTTGCAGCTGCTTTCTTGTTTTCTCTTTGGATTGCATCCAGAGTAAAAAAACCGCTGCATATGCTTAACAGCGCAATGGAGAAAATTTCTGAGGGAGATTCCGGTACTGTTCTTAATTATTACGGACCGAAAGAATTTGTGGAAATCTGTGATAATTTCAATCAGATGTCTCAGGCTCTGGATGAGGCGAATCGCCGCAATAAGCGTCTGGAGTCTCAGAAACAGAAGATGATTGCCGATATTTCCCACGATTTGAAAACGCCTATTACGGTGATTAAAGGTTATTCCAAAGCAGTGGCTGACGGGATGACTGCGCCATCAGAACAGGAAAAGTATCTTAAGACCATTTACCAGCGTTCTTCGGAGCTTGCGGATTTAATCGAAGAGTTCCACGACTATGTAAAGCTTGAACATCCTGACAGCAAAATGGAGCTTGAGACTACGGATTTGAGCGAGTTTGCAAGAGAGTTTTTCGCAGAGAAATACAATGAGTTTGATATCGGCGGTTATACTCTGGAGGCAGACATTGCGGAAAAGAAAATTATGGTGAATCTGGACCGGAAGAAATTCCGGCGGGTTTTGGATAATATTACCGGAAACTTTTTCAAATATTGCGCGCCCGGAAGCATGTTTTACTGTGGTGTGGAGGAGACTGCGGAACAGGCGGTACTGATTCTTGCCGATAACGGAAAGGGGATTCCCAAGGAAATCAGAGACAGTGTTTTCGATCCTTTTGTAGTCGGTGAAAAAAGCCGTGCAAGCGCAAGCAGCGGTTCGGGACTGGGACTTCCCCTTGTAAAAAAGATTGTGGAGGGTCACGGCGGAACGATTGAACTTGCCGCGGGTGCCGATGAAAACAAGATATGGGCAGGCGACGGAGACAGTGAGAAAACCGGACCGTTTGCTACCCGGTTTATCATCAGACTGCCGAAGGTATAAAAAACTTTCGATTCTGTATAAAAGAAGCGGATTGCAGGCAGCCTGCCGTATATCAGCAAATATCTCAGGACAGAAAAACAGGAAGCCGTAATTCAAGCGGCTTCCTGTTTTGCATCTGTAAAGTGCGGTTTTTATCTGTTTTTGAATTCAGGATCTCTCTTTTCGAGGAATGCTGCCATACCTTCTTTTTTGTCTTCGGAGCCGAAGGCAGCGGTGAAGGTTTCGATTTCAAATCTGCTTGCGGATTTCATATCCATATCGTAGCCGTTGTTGATGGCAGTCTTTGCGGTTGCTACAGCAATCGGAGCCTTTGATGCGATGGTTTTTGCAACTTTTTCAGCTTCGGCAATCAGTTCTTCCGGTGCGGCAACTTTTTCTACAAGACCGATTCTGTGCGCTTCTGCGGCAGGGATTATTTCGGCGGTCATAATCAGATATTTTGCCATGCCTTTGCCGACCAGTCTTGCCAGTCTCTGTGTGCCGCCAAAGCCCGGAATGATACCCAAGTTTACTTCAGGCTGACCGAATTTTGCCTTTTCGGAAGCGATTCTGATATCGCAGGCCATAGCAAGCTCGCAGCCGCCGCCCAGAGCGAAGCCGTTTACCGCTGCGATAACAGGTTTTTCGATGTTTTCGATAGTATTCATCACTTTGTGACCCATGATCATCATTTCGCGTCCTTCCAAAGCAGTCAGCTTGTGCATCTGCGCGATGTCCGCGCCGGCAACAAAGGCTTTTCCTTCGCCGGTCAGAATAACTGCGGCAACATCTTTATCGTCTGCAATCTTTGTAAAAACATCGTAAAGCTCGGAAAGCACATCCATATTCAGCGCATTCATAGCTTTAGGTCTGTTGATGGTAACATAACCGATATTTTCTTTTACTTCGTACTTGATGTTTTCGTACATTTTGCGTTTCTCCTTTTCTTTCAGCAAAAATATAGTCCTTGTTAATAATATAACATTTTATAAAGTCTTTTTCAACCCTTCCAATGCGTTCTTTACAGGTGGAAGTGAAATAATTATGACTGTGATAATACCTTCTGCTGCAAGATAGGTGAAATTATACCATAACGACCATGTAACTGCGTTAAATCCTGCCGGCGCATAGTCTCCGAAGAAAATAATGCCGGAAGCAACGGCGCAGAGATACCGGGCAAAGAGTCCGAACAGATATCCGTTTCTAAGTCCGTTTTTGCGGTTTCTGAAAATACCGGAAAGTCCCAAAGCGCCGAAGGCAAAGGGATAGTCGATGAGAAGCTGCAGGGGATGAATCACATAAGGTCCGAAAATCAGGTTCATAAGACCTACCGCAAAACCTGTCAGGACGCCGCGCCTTGTTCCCAGATAATATCCGCATAAAGCCAGCGGCAGCATAGAGAAAGGCGTAACTGTTCCTCCGAAAGGCATCTCAAAAAATTTAAGCTGTCCCAGTCCCAAAGCAAGCGCAGCCAGAAGGGCTGAGATTGTCAGTGCTTTGGTATCGGGTCGCGTGCCCTGTGTTTTATCCTTTTCTTTGGAAGAAGGAATCAGAATAACAGCAAAGAATACGAGAATTACAGCAGTGACTGCAATCTTTCCCGCGGTGGATTCAAAGAACCCCTGTAAGTTTTCAAACATAAAAAATACCTCCATTAGAATAATAGGAGGGGAACAATGAAATACGAATCATTATAAACCGAATTGCCGGAAAATCTGCTGCGGTGCAGGAAGACCGCACTGTGCGGAGATTCCGGAAGACTGATGTTTCACAATAAAACGCTTCCCTACGGCAGTATTAACTGCATCAGGTGTTGAGGGTCCGGCATAGCTATAGCCGTTCTCAGCAAAGGCTCCCCTAGCTTTTTATAACATAGTGCTTTTTCGATGGCTTGTCAATACTTTATTTAATAATATCATTGGAAAGAATAACAAGAAGCCTGCCGGATGTAAAGCTGATTTGGGCAGCATCTTCGGTAATTTCATTGCTGACGCCTAAAGAGGTTTCATTTGTAAGATAATGATTTGTCAGCGGATATTTTACTCCGCGCAGCGTTACATTCTCGGCGCAGTCGCCGTAACTGATAATACCCAGATATTTGAAGGTGTTTTTCGGTATGCGGATACTGCCGGGAGTAATCATAAACACACAGTTCTGACCGTCCAAGAATACCAGTCTGACGGACTTTCTGCTGTATTTTGCCAGCATACCGATGTTTCCCATGGTGTGATCGAACCTGCCTCCGAGACCGCCCAGCACAGTGATGTCATCTGCTCTGCGGGATACTGCAAGGTCGATGGCAGCCTCGCTGTCGGTCATATCTTTTTCCGTAGGAAGCTTGATTACATCGCTGTCGGGCATGGGACAGGAATCATAATCACCGATCAGCAGGGTGGGAGTGATCTTAAGTCTGCGGGCAGAAACAAGACCGCCGTCGGCGCATATCACTGTGCCGAAAGCAGAATAATCCAGTGTCAGCTTTTCGCTGTGTTCAATATGTGAAGTTACGATTAAAGTTTTTGACATCTCTTTTCTCCGATTTTATTTGTATTTACTCAACAAATATTATATAATATTTTCTACAGCATTGAAATAAGGAGTTTTGTGATGAATAACATTATTGTGAGAGAAACCTGCGGTGAAATCCGCGCAATTGCCCGCGGCGCCCTGTCGGGCAGATGGCCCGCAGCAGTTTTAGCTTTCTTCGTGTACTATATTATGACAGCAACGATTCCGGCACTTCTGGCAGAGCTGATGCCTTTTGCCAGCTATACTTATTATGCAGAAGCTATCGGGGAAAGTCTAAGAGTTTCCTATGTGCAGAATCTGTATACTTTTGTGCTCTCCGGCGCTTTTTCTGTGGGACTGTGCAGTTTTCTTCTGGCATTTTTCCGCAAGAAAGACGGAAATCCCGCCCATATTTTTAACGGATTTGAAGTTTTTCCAAAGGCATTCTGCCTATATATCGTGCAGAGTTTCTTTATTTTTCTGTGGAGCCTGCTCTTTGTCATTCCGGGCATTATCGCAGCTGTTCGTTACAGTCAGGCATTTTTCATTCTGGCGGATAATCCGGGCAAAGGTGTTATGCAGTGTATGCGTGAAACCAAGATGATTATGACCGGAAACAAAGGAAAATACTTTCTGCTGATGCTTTCTTTCGTAGGCTGGACATTTCTGGCAATTCTGCCGTCTGTCTTCCTTCCGATACCTTCCGGAATTTTAGGTCTTGCCGTAGATCTGATCTATGGGATTCCTTACTTTGCCGCTTTGGCATATGTGAATCTGGGCAGAATCGTATTCTATGATCTTGCGACCGGTCATCTGATGGCAAGAGGGTCCGGTTCTTCCGGGGAGACGGGAAATTCACAGGATGATAATTACTATTTTTAATATTACGGAAAACTATTGATACGGGAATGACCGAAAGGGCAGAATATCGGGTACTTGCTTTCCAGTAATGACTCAGTGAGCCTGGTATAATACAGCCTGTATCGGATATAGTTTAATAGAAACTTTCAAAGAGCCGCCTTGTTTTTTATAAAACAGAGGCGGTTTTTCTGTATGAAAATAAGCAGAACCTGTGACAAGACTTGCTGCATATATATAGAAGAGAATAAAAAGGGGGAATTGCATTGTCTACTGTACGCCACTATTTTCCCGGCAATAATACGCCGGAAGGTTTTTTCTCTTACTATGAATATATTCTGAGTCAGCGGGAGGCGGATAAGATTATCTGCATCAAAGGCGGACCCGGTACGGGAAAATCTACTTTTTTGAAAAAAATAGCAGAGAAGTTCTGTGAAGCAGGAGAGAGTATTGATTTTCTCCATTGTTCCGCTGATGAAAATTCACTGGACGGTATTCTTCTTACAGAACGGAACATCGCATTGATAGACGGAACCAGCCCACATATGATTGATCCGATTACGCCGGGGGCGGTTGACAGTATTATCAATTTCGGAGAATACTGGAACGAAGGGAAAATTGCAGACAGCAAGGAGGATATTATCAGCTACAGCGAAGAATCTTCGAAATGGTATAAAATCGCATATAATTATCTTGCGGCTGCAAGAAAAATTGCAGACAGTATGGCTTCTGTCCATGAGGAAGGACTGGAGATTTCCGAAATATATAAGCTGGCAGCGGATATAATAGGCAAAGAATACCGAAAATACGATATTTCTTTTAAGTCCGGCAATGTAAAAAAGTTTTTTGCAACCGGTATCACATGGGAAGGGAATATTTCCTATGTGAAAACGCTGCTGCAGCATATGAGACAGATATACTTAATCAATGTACCGGAGGGATTTCAAAATTCCAGCTTTATGAATATTCTGCTGGACGGAGCAGTTTACAGGGGATTTAATGCGGAAGCCTATTACTGCCCGATGGATCCACGGAGAAAAATAGAACATCTGATTGTGCCGGATTTGGGTCTTGCGGTTGTAAGTACTAACAAATGGCACGATCTTGAAGCATGGGAAATCGCGGGAGACGAGGGAGAACTCTGCGGCATTACCATGATCGACATCGGAGATTATCAGAGCGTCTATTTTTCGGAAAAGAATGCGGGGGTGTTGGGTAAACTGAGCAGATTGTATGCTATGTTGATTCAGGAGGCGGAAGATGCACTGGCAAGAGCAAAGGAAAATCATGATATTGTGGAGAATATGTATATCAAGAGTATGGATTTTTCAAAATTAGACGCCTTGGCGGAAGAAACCGCAGCATCGATACTGAAGTAAAAATAACGGTACTTAAAATAAAACCCGATCCGGCTCTGCAGTATAAACCTTGCAGGGCAGGACGGGTTTTAGCTATGCTTGTTGGATTTTTTCTATCAGCTTTGTCATATCATCGGGCAGGGGAGCGGTGATTTCCAGTGTTTCGCAGGTTACCGGATGGGTGAATTTCAGCATATAAGCGTGAAGCGCCTGCCGTTTTAGGAGAGCCGGATTATATCCGCCGTAAAGGTGGTCGCCGATTAAGGGGTGACCGGTATGGGACATATGTACCCGAATCTGATGGGTTCTGCCGGTTTCCAAAAGCAGCTCCACCAGAGTAAACCCTTCGGGAAGCTCATTTACTGTGATTAAGTCTCCTTTGACGGTGATTAAATCTCCCGGCTTAAAATCAATATCGCTGACTTTCTCATCGTCCATAATGCTGTCCTTGTAGCCGCCGTAAGCGGCAAGACCGCTGCCGAAGGCTGATTTATCGAATCGCTTCAGAACTTTTACATGGGTGACGGAAGGGTAGCCGCCCTCATCCATGACTTTTCTGCGCACATCTTCGGGATCGGGGCGTCCGATGGGAAGGTCTATGGTATATTCGTCTTCGTCTATGATGCCGGCGGCAAGGGCGATATATCTTTTTTCGGTGGTATTGGCCCGCATCTGCTTTACAAGATCATCTTGTGCATGGGAGTTTTTCGCAACGATAAGAAGGCCGGTCGTATCCATATCGAGACGATTGACAAAGCGGATTTTGAAGAGCTGACCCGTATCCTCCATATATTTCATAAGCCCGTTTGCAATGGTGTGATAAGGATGTCCCTTTGTCGGATGAACGATGATGCCGGGCTGCTTGTTGATAATCAGAAGATCATCGTCTTCGTAAACGACAGATATCGGAATGTCTTCGGCAGGAAAATCGCTGCTCTCTTTCGGAAGTTTTACCGACAGCACATCGCCTTCTGCTGGAGTGATATGACCGCGGACTTCTTCTCCGTTTAAGAAAACCAGATTCTGAAATTTAAGCTTTGTCAGAAGGCGTCCCGAAAAGGTGAATTTACTGCGAAGAAGCTGCTTTACGGTCATGCCTTCATCTTCTTTTGTAATGGTATATTGGAATTTTGCCATAAGTTCCTTTCTATGCTGTGATATGAATTTAAGTTATTTACCCTGTGCAGAGTGTGATCAGCCTGTGCCGGATGCGGCTTATAAACCGATTTTTCCGGAACAGAAGGAAATATCAGATGTTTCAGAGAAATTTGCTCTTTACTTTTGTCCAAAAGTCGTAATTCTCAAACCGCATCAGACTGATTGAGGTTTCTGCAAAGCAGACTTCGATTTCGCGGACATTTCGGTATTCCTCCGAGCAGCCGTCGTAGACGATACAAAGACGGTTCATATCGTTTTCCATATCGGGAACCACGCCCAGAGAAAGATCTGAAGGAAGCAGAATACTCGATGTAAAAGAGCGGTAGGCAGTGGTATTCATCGGCGCAATGGGTGTAACCTGCAGAAGCTTCAGCCTCGGGTCTACAATGCTGCCGCCCAGCGAATAGTTATAAGCGGTGCTTCCGGCAGGCGTCGCAATCAGAAGACCGTCGCCGGAGAATCGTTCGATAAAACTGCCGCCGATGGAGATATTCAGGTGAATCGAATAGGAGGCGTTTCCCTTTATCAGAACCTCGTTGAGTCCCACATGCTCTGCTGCACCGTCATCTGTCAGAACGCGGACCTTTACTGTAGAAAGCTGCTGGATAGAATATTTCTGCTGTGTATAGTTGAAAATGAAATCATCCAGCATAGACGGCATTATTTCCTGAAAGAAACCCAGATGTCCGGTATTGATGCCGATGGTGGGCATAGGCGGAAAATTGAATTTGTGCACAGCTTCCAGAAAAGTGCCGTCGCCGCCGATACAGACCAGAAGATCTGCATCGGGACTGTATTCGGCAATTACTGTAAATCCGGATTTATCCAGCTTCTGCCGCAGTTTTTTCTCCGTTTTTTTGGAGTTTTCGGTATCGTTTGCATAAATGAATATTTTTCTGTTCATGGTCTTTGGTTTCCTGTAAAAATGAATTCTTTATTTAAGAGAAAAACCCTGTCTTTTAAAAATGAAAGCCGCTTCGTTTTTTCTCTGCTTTATTCTCTGCTCTTTGTCTTTTTTCGATTTTTTTGTACAGCGAAAAAAGGTAAGCTTTAAAGCAGCGATTCCAGTTCTTCAACAAGGGATTTGAATGTTTCCATTGCTGCTACAACAGGCTCTTTACTGCTCATATCCACGCCTGCGATTTTCAGAAGCTCTACAGGGTAGTCGCTGTTTCCTGTTTTCAGAAAATCGATATAAGCCTTACGAGCCGGTTCGCCTTCTGTCAGAATTCTGCGGGAAATGGCGGTTGCAGCAGAATAGCCTGTCGCATACTGGTAAACATAAAAGCTTCTGTAAAAATGCGGAATTCTTGCCCATTCGTATTTGATATAGTCGTCTTCGGAAAGAGCCGGACCAAAGTAAGTTTTGTTCAGTTTGTCATATTGATCGCACATCCATTCCGCAGTCAGACTTCCGCCGTCCTCTACGAATTTGTGGGCGATGTTTTCAAACTCCGCAAACATAGTCTGGCGGAAGAGGGTAGTACGAAATTCTTCGATATACAGATTCAGAAGATATTTTTTCATCTGCGGGTCTTTCTCTTTTCCGAGAAGATGCTGCATCAGAAGAGACTCATTGACTGTAGAGGCAACTTCCGCGGTAAAGATTGAATGGCTGCCGTAGGTGAACGGCTGGTTTTCTCTGGTATAGGCAGAGTGCATGGAGTGACCCATTTCGTGAACCAGCGTAAAAGCATCCTTTAGTGTATTGCTGTAGTTGAGCAGAATATAAGGGTAGCTGTCGTAGGAGCCGAAGCTGTAGGCACCGCTGGTTTTTCCCTCATTTTCATAAACATCGATCCAGCCGCTTTTTAGACCGTCTGCCACTCTGTTAAGATAGGCGTCTCCCAAAGGTGCAAGACCTTTTTTCATAATAGCAACGGATTCTTCGTAAGGGACTTCTTTTTTCGGAAGCTCCACAAGAGGCACATAGATATCGTACATTTTCAGTTCATCTACACCTAAAATCTTCTTGCGCAGAGCAATATACCGGTGAAGTACCGGGAGATATTCGTGAACGACAGAAATTAAATTATCGTAAACCTCTTCGGGAATATTGTCACCGGAAAGGGCGGCTTGTCTTGCGGAATCGTATTTTCGGATTCTTGCACCGATTACATCGGCTTTTACATTATAGCTGTAAGCGGACGCGATGGTGTTGATCAGACCTTTATATGCCTCATACACATTGGTGAAAGCCGCTTTTCTGACCCGGCGGTCATGGCTCTCCATAAAATTGATGAAATTGCCGTGGGTGACCTCTGCTGTATCGCCGTCTTCATCGGTAAGGCTGCCGAATTTCATATCGGCATTGTTAAGCATGGTGAAAATGCCGTCCGGTGCGTCGGTGACTTCGCTGAGCTGAGCCAGAATGTTTTCTTCCTCTTTGGAAAGGACATGCTTCTGTTCTCTGAGTAAATCGGTGATGATAAAGCGGTACTGCGAAAGAGCTGGTTCTTCCTTCAGATAGGAAAGAAGGGTTTCTTCGGAAGCTTCCAAAAGCTCCGGCGTCATAAAGCTCATTTCTGCGGAAACTTTTGCGATGACCGTGCCAACTTTATCATTCATAGCCTGACACGCTGAAACTCTGTTATCTTCATCCAGTTTCATATGGGCGTAGACATAGGCGCGCTCCAGTTTCTGCCAGATTGCGTCTTTTGCTCTGAAAGCCTCGGCAAGAACAGACGCGCTTTCTGTAAGACGGCCTTTATAACGGAAAAAATCTTCTGTCATAGACAGAACTTCTTCGATATCTTTTTCCCAGGCAGCAGCATCTGCGTACATGGCTTCTATATTCCATTGATACTTTTTATCTATTTCACTGCGGTTTTTATTTTTTTTGTTTCCCATTTTTACCTCCTGTAGTATAATAGTAAAAGACATTTCAGGTATAATGAAACAGTCTAATGTATAGTATAACACAAAACTGAAAGGATTAACATAAATATGGATAACAGACCCATTGGTTTTTTTGATTCGGGACTGGGGGGACTGACGAGCATACCTTATATTATGCGGGAGTTGCCGAAGGAACGGATTATCTTTTACGGTGATACGGCGAGAACGCCTTACGGCTCCAAGTCGCCCGAAACAATTCGGCAGTTTACGCTGCAGATCGGGGATTTTTTGGTAAAGCAGGGAGTCAAGATGATTGTCATCGCCTGCAATACTGTGACGGCAACCTGTCTTGAGGATCTGCGGAGGACTTATCCGGATATTCCGGTGATCGGTGTGATTTCGCCTACAGCCAGAGTGATTGCCAACAAATGCAATAATGGTGACCGAATCGGTATTATTGCAACAAAAGTGACGGTAAAATCCGGCGCCTACGAAAAGAAAATTATTGAAAAGCACCCGGGGCTTCAGCTTTTTTCCAAAGCCTGCCCGGCTTTTGTTCCTCTGATTGAGGAAGGAATTATTGATAACGAAATTATGGATCTGACGATTAAATATTATCTCGATGATTTCGTCAGAGAACACAGCATTAACAGGCTGGTTTTGGGATGCACCCACTATCCTCTGATTACGGAGAATCTCAACAGAATTTATCCGGATATCCGGGTCATCAGTTCTTCCAAAGAGGTGGCAACGGCAGTGCATATTGAACTTGAAAAGAGAGAAATGTACGCGAAGGAGCGCAGCGGTGAAAATGTATTCTATGCCAGCGACCTTTCAGAGAACTTTGTGAATATGATACAGAATATTTTAGGAAGACAGGAGGACGAACTGAATATCCGTTTTAAGAATCTGGATATTTAGGAGAAAATACTATGGATAAGGAAGAATTATTTGAACTTTTGGATATCACAAGCGGTGCGGAATTTGAGTATTTTGAGAACTTTGCCGACTTTGCAGAGTATGACGGTATGGTGGACGGCGACGCAGTATATGAACTGATTACAGATGTGGATATGAAAACCTTTGCGGAGCTTGCCGAAAGCTATTTTTATGATATTTTAGAGAATGTACCGGGAGATCAGATTGATCTTTATAATCTTCTTGAAAACATCAAACGGGTTCTGGTGGGACTTTCCGAAGCTGTCAGAAAGGGAGAAGACAATGCGGAGCTGCGGCTTTCCGACGAGTTCAACAGGTTCCGTCAGTGGTATTCTTCCGACAGCGAGGTGGAATGCCGAAACTTGTCTACAGAAGAAACTTCGTTTATTCCGGTCAGAGATGCTCTTGCCGGCGCACGCCTTTCAAAACTAAACGGCGAGGAACTGGAATTTGACTTTGAAAATGCTCTGACTTATGAGCTGGAGGAATATATTATGTCTTATGCTGATCTTACGGGAGACGAAGAATAAGAGAAGGCTTTAAACAGGGAAAGCGCCTGCAGACCGGACAGTTAAAAAAACTTGGGGAAACTGCTGCCTGCCTGTAACCAAAGAAGAGTAATCTGCATATGATAATCCTGTAAAGATACATACGGGGAGGTTATATTATGGGAGATTACAGAAACGACTGCTGTGAACCGGCTGATTGCTGCGAACCGTGCTGTGAACCGCATCACGAGTGCAGTCATGACTGCTGCTGCCGAAGTCAGAACAACTGCGGCGGTGATGCCTTCGGGGGATTTGGAATTATTATACTGCTTGCGGTGCTTTATCTTCTGTTCTGCAGCGGCGATAATAATAACGGCAGAGGCGGTCTGCTCGGCGGACTGTTTTAAGCGCTTGAAAGCGCATCTGCACAGCGGGCCGTAGTGGAAGCGTATTTGTGAAATACGCCGTATCGAAAGCATGGCGTCGCATTGAAAGTGTATTTGCAGGGTGCGCTGTGTTAAAAGCATATTTGTAAAGCGTACTGTATTGATAGCGTATTTATAAAGTGCACTGTATTGATAGCACATTGGTGAATTGCTCTGCATAGAATCATGCAGCGCAGCTGTATTTGTGAGACTCTTTAAAGCATTACCAATTCGGCATTGCATTTATTGGCAGATAAACTGATAACCATGATGAAAAGTTAGATTTTAGAAATTTTGACAAAGCTGACAGAATACAGATGTTTTTCAGGTTCTGTCAGCTTTGTCACTTTTTTTGCTGCGCCGCTTCTGTTTCAGATATGCCCCGAATTCCCTGCAATTTGTGTTTTTGGCAGAAACCAGGGGACTTTAATCCCGTCATACGCATTTTTAAAACCTTCGGTTATCGGATATGTTCCAATCCCCTGCGACTTGTGTTATGGGTAGAAACTAGGGGATTTTAATCCCGTAATACGCACTTTTTAAACCCTTCGGTTATCGGATAGGCCCCGAGTCCCCTGCGACCTGTCTTTTTGGCAGAAACCAGGGGACTTTCAATAGGAAAGAGGGGGGTATATGAAGGGAATGAGGGCTGCTTTCTTCAATTTTGCGTCAATTTACAGGAAAAAAATTCCTGTAAATGATGAAATTTGCTCTAAAACAAGCACAAAAATGGGATATGATGGAATCAAACGCAAATACAGGAATCTGTCTTCTCATATTTTCCGGCAAAAATCTCCTGTAAAATCAGAACAAAGGGAGTAGGCAGGGGATTTCCCCGACTCAAACAGCAAAATATACTGGGTAAGGGTATGGGTGTTTTTGAAAAATGGACCTGCGCTGGACACCCGGGGGACAATATGTATTGAAAGTAGAAGGATAATCTTCATCAGAAGCCTCGAAGATAATGTACATTGAGGATTTAAGGCAATATGCATCGGAACTTGGGGAAAATAAGAGTAGTTACTTAGAAAAAACATTGTTACAGCGAAAGCTGCAGTCGAAGGATATAGCCTAGCTTTAAAACGACTGGCTTTACGGTGAAAAGTACAGCAGAAAGATACGGCCTAGCTTTAAAATGACCAACTTTACGGCGAAGAGTATAACAGAAGGATACAGCCACAGCATTTACAACGACCGGTTTTACGACAAAAGGTGCAGTCGAAAGGTATAAAAGGTGCAGGCGCAGTGCCGGTTAAAACTAACGGCTTCGCGGTGAAGAGTGCGGTGATATTTTCGGAAGAGCTGCCGGTTCCACAGTGAGAACAGTAAGAAATGAAAAGAGTGTGTCCGGCAGCGCTGCCAAAATGAAGAGCTTTTTGAATCCTGTTAATGTTTTTGCAAAAAAAACCGGTCAGAATCGGAAAAATTTCAATTCGGAGCTGAGATGAAAAGATAAATCGAAAAGGGGGAGGTTCCGTGGAAGCAAAAGAAGCGGCAGGCTCTTTTTTCTTTCTGTAAAGTGCTTGCGGTCTTTGTTCGGCAATGATAAAATTATACAAGCGATGTAATTTTGGAGGATTTTTAAGAATGAATCAGAAGCAGGATTATAAAATCGGACTGATTTCTGCTGTCAGCTGTGCTGTAGTATGGGGGCTTCTTCCGATTTACTGGAACAGTCTGCAGCCCGTTTCGTCCGGTGTAATTATTTTTTATAGAATTGTACTGATGGCTTTGGTCTGCTATATTGTCTGTGCAGTCAGAATGGGTGCAAAAAATGTGTTCCGTCCGATGTCTTCAGACAGGAAGCAGGCGGCGGTTTACATTACGGCGGGTGTCATCATTACTGCCAACTGGAGCATTTACATCTGGGCGGTCAATGCGGGACAGGTTATTCAGACCAGTATGGGATATTTTCTGGAGCCGCTGGTTGTATGTCTTTTCGGTGTTCTGATTTACAAAGAGAAAATCAATAAATGGAAAAAGATTTCTATTGTCTTTGCTGTATGCGGTCTTCTGATCATGGTGATAGGATACAGACAGATTCCGCTGATTGCAGTGAGCCTGGGACTGACTTTTGCGGTATACGCCGCTATTAAAAAGAGTGTTGATCTTGATCCGCTTCAGTCTCTTCTGTACGAAACCATCTGTATTGCGCCGATTGCGCTTGCTTTTGTTATATATTTTGAAAGTACCGGAACGGGTGCGCTTTCAGTAGGCGGTTCTAAATTTGTTCTGCTGCTCTTTGCGGGTGTTGCTACAGCTGTTCCCATGGGACTGTTTTCCTTCGCGACAAGCAAGCTTCCTTTGGTGACTCTGGGGCTTACAGAATACATATCGCCGTCAATTTCTCTGATTCTGGGTATTTTTATGTTCAGAGAACCCTTTGACGCAATTCAGTTCAGCGCCTTTGTGGTTATCTGGATCGGTCTTGTCTTTTTTACTTACGGAGAAATCCGGGAAAACAGAAGGGTTTTCCCGACCTGCGAAGAGAGAGACATTGAAAGAACTCAAAGTGCGGGCGGAGACAGGAAAAGCGGCGAATGCATAGCGGTAGAGACAGAGGAGAAGAATTTTGAAAGATAAAAAGTTAAATATCATCAATATTGCAGCCCTTTATGTGGGTACAATTATGGGTGCGGGTTTTGCTTCCGGCAGGGAAGGCTGGCAGTTTTTCGGCGTATTCGGTCTGAAAGGCTATGGCGGTATTGTTCTGACAGGGCTTTTGTTTATGGCGCTGGGTATGATGGCGGCCTATATCGCAAGAAGTCTGGATACGGAGGATTTAGGCAGAATTATCGTATTTTCGGACAATCCCAAATTGATTCACGCCGCAGGGTATTTTATTGCGGCAATTTTGTATACGGTTATTATTTCCATGTCGGCGGCAGGCGGCTCTTTTCTGAGTCAGCAGTTCGGCATTCACAGGGCAGTGGGCGGAGCTGTTATTACCGCTATGGTGATTTTTACGGTTCTCGGAAACTTTGAGAGAATATCAAAAGTGTTTCGCTCGGTGATTCCGATTCTGTTTGCGATTGACATTTATCTCTGCATTCGGGTGATTTTTTCGGATATCAGTCAAAGCGGAGCGCAAGACGGCTTTCCGGTCAGTTCTATGACGCCCAATTGGCTGCTTTCTGCAATACTCTTCGTGTCCTACAATATTCTGGGTATGATTCCGATTATGGCATCCGGCGCGAGAAAGGCAAAATCAGCGAAAACTGCCGTTTGCGGAGCGGGGCTTGGAGGACTGCTTCTTGCGTTTCTTACGGTTATGCTGCTGACCGCTCTCAGAAAAGATATGGCGTTTACACAGTCTATGGATCTGCCGATGCTGGCTTATTCCGCAAGGCTGTCCAAAGCTGCCAACATAGCTTTCGGTATCGTTTTATTTATGGCGGTATATTCGGCAGCGACCAGCACATATTACGGATTTTCCACCAAACTGAAAGAAAGCCCGAAGAAAAAATACATTCTGATTATCGCGGCATTTATCGGGTTTGCCTGCGGCTTGACAGGCTTTAAGACGATTGTGGCATATATGTATCCGATTGAAGGCTATATCGGTATGTTTGTTATTATTTCGATTACCATTCATTTTATCAAGGTGTATCGACAGAACCGAAAAGAAAAATTAGCCGCCGGAAGAAGAGAAAAACAGACTTCGGGACGGTTTTCCGAAGACAAAAGGCTTTCAGAAAATGCAGGAATCGCAGGCGCCGCAGAAAACTGCATAAGCGGAGTTCCCAAAGATACCGGCGATATCTACCGCGATTTTCCGGGCAGCAGCAGATTTGACTATCCGGAAAACATTGTAAGAGTAACTGCGGGCAAAGGCGGTGAAGCGCTTCTTATTTTCGGTCCTGAAAAAACGGCGCTTTATGACTGCGGAATGGCATACTGCCACGAAAGACTTATAGCGAATATTGAAACAGCGCTTTCAAAGCGGGGAAGAAACAGTCTTGATTATGTATTGATTTCCCATACCCATTATGACCATATCGGAGCTTTGCCGTATATTTTGAAAAGATGGGAAGATGTGACTGTTTGCGGCGCAGAGAAGGCAGCGCGCGTCTTTGAGCGGGACGGGGCAAAGAAAACAATGAAAAGATTGGGCTGCGCGGCGAGAGATCAGTTTTCGGATTCCAAGGAAGATGTGGCGGTGGAACCTCTGCGTGTCGACCGTACAGTAAAAGAGAATGACCGTATCGATCTGGGCTGCGGTACTTGTATTTTTGTTTTGGAAACCAAAGGACATACGGATTGTTCCCTGACTTATGTGCTGGAGCCTGACTCTGTTATGTTTACTTCCGAAAGTACCGGGGTATTTCGAAATCCTTCCTGTATGCATACGGCCATATTGAAGAGTTATCAGGATACCATGGAAGCTGCACAAAAGTGCAGAGCTTACGGTGCAAAGCGGATTGTTTCGCCTCATTATGGTATTTTGCCGCAGGATTTTAACAGCCGATATTTTGATATGTATATTGAGGCTGCGGAAAATGAGAGAGATTTTATTCTCCAAAAGGCAGACGAAGGGCTTTCCAGGGATCAGATTCTTGAAAAATTCGAAGAAGAATACTGGTCGGAAGAACGGGCAACTTCTCAGCCCAAAGCAGCTTTTTTGGAAAACAGCAGGTATGTTATCAAGCATATATTGGAGGTGTTTAAAAATGTATGATTTATTGCTGAAAAACGGAACTTATCCTGATTTTAAGGCAGGAGAAATGAAGAAAGGCAATATCGCCGTCAAGGACGGTAAAATTGCTTATATCGGAGAAGATATGCCGGACGCCGAAAAGATTACGGATGCGGAAGGAATGATCGTTTCTCCGGGCTTTATCGATATTCATATGCATGAAGAAAACTTTGCCGAAGAAGGGGAAAAATATGTGATCGCCCAGATGATGCTGGAAATGGGTGTAACAACTGCCTGCGGCGGAAATTGCGGCATGCAGAAGCAGGACTTATCTTATTTTAAAGATGTCATCAAAAGACTTGGGGGTGCACCGATCAATTATTTGATGCAGGCCGGCTACAATACTTTCCGATATCAGTACAATATTGGAAGGTATGAAGAAGCTTCAGCAGAGCAGAAAGATGCTATACACAAGCTGCTGCTGAGGGAACTTTCTGAGGGGGCATGCGGAATTTCCTTCGGTATCGAATATGATCCCGGAATTACCACAGAGGAAATTCTTTATGCAATCAGCTGTACAGATAATCCTCAGCTGATTATGTCGGCTCATTACAGAAACGACTGTATTTCCAATATAGATCCGGTTACAGAAATGATTCGCGTTGCCCAGCAGATTCCGATGAAATTCCAGATTTCTCATCTGTCCAGCTGCTCTGCCATGGGGCTGATGCAGGAATCTCTTGAGGCGATCAACTGCGCTATGGAAAAAAATCCTCGTCTCGACTATGATACTTATCCGTATAACGCCTTTTCCACACATATGGGTTCTGCGGTATTTGAAGACGGCTGTTTGGAAGACTGGAAAAAGGACTACAGTGATATTCTACTGACGGACGATCCGTATAAGGATGTACGCTGCACCAAGGAGATTTTTGAGAAGGTAAGGGTTGAATATCCGGATATGCTGGGCGTCGCCTTTGTAATGAATGAAGAAGAAATTGCCGCGGCGATTGCAAACAAAAACGGCATGGTTGCCAGCGATGCGATTATAAACAACGGGAACGGACATCCGAGAGCAGCAGGAACTTTCCCGAGGGTTCTCGGCAAATATGTGAGAGAAGACAAGGTGCTGCCGATAATTGACGCGCTGCGGAAGATGACTTTGGAACCTGCCGAAAGACTGAATCTGAGCCGCAAGGGAAGAATTGAAGAGGGCTGCGATGCCGATTTTACTGTATTCAATCCAGAAACCGTAAAAGACGGGGCTACATTCTCTGACCTTCATATTCAGCCGGAGGGGATTGAATATGTGTACATAAACGGACAGATGGCGCTTTCACATAAAAACACTGTAAATGACAGGCTTGGCCGGTTTATTTCCTTCAATGAAGCAGTCGGAAGCCGTTAATAGTTATTTACTTCTGTGCAAAAAAAGAGTATAATGTATGTGGCTGCAGACGAATGCCGTAACGGCAGAAACCTGCAGTACTATAACATGGAGGTAAATAAAAAAGAAATGGAGACTAAGAAAAAGAAATTTCAGGTTCCTCATGTCTACATCCTGCTGCTTGCAATTATTCTGATTTGCGGCGTATTATCCTACATCATTCCGGCAGGCGCGTATGACATGCAGACGATTAAAATGCCTGACGGAACCGAACGGGAAGTCGTTAATGCAGAGTCTTTCCACAATGTGGACCAGACGCCTGTGACTCTGATGCAGTTTCTGACCGCAGTGCCGAGAGGTCTGCAGGAATCTGCGCAGATTGTATTCTTTATTTTCATTGTAGGCGGCACTATGGCTGTAGTACAGGAAACGAAAGCCATTGAAGCAGGTATGGGAAGACTGATCCGCGCACTTAAAAACAAGTCGGTTCTGATTATACCGCTTGTTATGATTTTCTTCTCTATCTGCGGCTCCGTATTCGGTATGGCGGAAGAAACAATTCCGTTTATCCCGATTTTCGTGTCACTGTGCCTTGTTATGGGCTTTGACTCGATCACCGGCGTTGCCATCGTATTTTGTGGTGCGGGAGCAGGCTTTGCCGGCGCGTTTATGAACCCGTTCACCATTCAGGTGGCGCAGGGTATTGCGGGCCTTCCGCTGCTGTCTGCGACAGGATTCCGGGTTGTTATGTATTTGTGCATGGTGTTCCTCGCAACCGCCTTTGTACTGAGATATGCACTGAAGGTAAAGAAAAATCCGCAGCTGTCTCCGATGTACGATTTTGACAAGACCAGAGACGATATGGTGGATCTGGAACAGCTGCCGGCATTCGGCACAAAGGAAAAGCTGATCCTGGTTGTATTCGTTGCATCTATCATTTTCCTAGTATTCGGCGTAATCAAATGGGGATGGTACATGGACCAGATCGCAGCTCTTTTCCTGGCTATGTCCTTTATCGTAGCTGCCATTGCAGGTCTGGGATTTAACGGTTATGCCAATGTGCTGGCAAGAGGTATGGCAGATATCGCCTCCGGCGCTTTAGTGGTTGGTTTTGCAAGAGGTATTCTGGTTGTTATGACCGACGGTCAGATCCTGCATACAATCTTATACGCTGCGGCGAACTTCCTGGGACAGCTGCCTTCTATGGTTTCTGCTGTCGGTATGTATATCTTCCAGTGTCTGCTCAACTTCCTGGTACCGTCCGGTTCCGGACAGGCTGCCGTATCGATTCCTATCATGGCTCCTCTTGGAGATCTGGTCGGCGTTACGAGACAGACTGCCTGCGTTGCATTCCAGCTCGGTGACGGTATTTCCAATATCTTTACACCGACATCCGGCTACTTTATGGCAGGTCTTGCGATTGCCAAAGTACCTTGGGCAAAATGGGCGAAATGGATTCTGCCTCTGATCGGTCTTGAATATCTGCTGGGCGGTGTGTTTGTAGTAATCGCACAACTGATGGAGCTTGGACCTTTCTAAAAAAGAATTCTGCTTTCTGTTTAAAGAAGAAAGTTGCTGTCTTTTAACAGCGGAGCAGCAATACAGAAAGAAAAGGTGTATGCCGTTTATCCCGGGAAGGGAATCCGGTATACACCTTTATTAAAAAATTGCAGATCTGCCGGAACATACCTTAGCCGGCTGCGGCTGTTGCTGCGGAGGCCTTGCAGGATGCGCGATGACCTTGCGGATTTTTCCGGCGGTGCAGACAGGATAGAAGGTGATAATATATGAAGTACGATATGCTGAAGAATATTGTTTTTGATGAAATCGAAAACAACCTCAATGAGCTTACAGCTTTAAGCGACGATTTGTTCGATCATCCGGAGGTTTCCGGAAAGGAGTACAGATCTTCTGAAAAAATTGTGAAGCTGCTCAGAAATTATGGGTACGATGTAGAGTATCCTTTTGCAGGTCTTGATACGGCTTTCCGGGCAGTTTACGGAAAAAACAACCACAAATATAAGGTGGCTCTTCTGACAGAATATGACGCCCTTCCGGAAATTGGCCATGCCTGCGGTCACTGCGTCAGCGGTTCGATCAGTGTTCTTGCCGGTCTTGCTGTAAAAGGCCTTGCGGAAGAGCTTGATACAGATGTACATATTATCGGTACTCCGAATGAGGAAGAAGACGGTGCAAAATGCGCTATGATAGAGCAGGGCGTTTTCGACAATTACGACATGGCGATTATGGTTCATCTTTATAACTCCAATCTGCCGTCTCCAAAGCTGCAGGGGCTCGCTTCTTATATGTATGAGTTTCATGGGAAAGCAGCTCATGCTTCTGCAGCTCCGTGGGAAGGAAACAATGCGTTCAATGCAGCGCAGCTGATGTTTCATGCTGTAGATATGCTGAGACAGCATACGACGCCGGACGCTCAGTTCCATGGCATTATCAGAAATGGTGGTGAAGCGCCAAATATTGTACCTGAAAAGGTTACGGCAGAATTATATATTCGTGCTTTGGATAAAAAGTATCTGCAGGACCTGATTCAAAAGGTGGATAATTGCGCAGAGGGTGCTTGTATTGCGACGGGTACAACATGGTCCAAGTATCCGACGGCGAGAATTTATGATAATATGAAACCGAATGAAACCGGTCTTGCAGTTCTGACCGAAACTTATAAAGAACTGGGACTTGAAATCAACGGAGATCCGGAAAAAATCTTTGGCTCATCTGACGGAGGTAATGTAAGTTTTGTATGTCCGGGGTTTCATCCATGTCTGCAGGTTGCCGATGCAGATACACCGATTCATACTAGAGGCTTTGCAGAACAGATGAAAACAGAAAGAGGTCATAAGGCACTTTCTGATGGTGCAAAGATCATCGCCTTACAGATTATAAAAATATTCAGCGATGAAGAAAAAATCAAGGCAATGAAAGCTGATTTTGAAAATAATTAAAAAGAGTGATCTTAACCGGTGCGGCGGAATTTCTTTTCTGAAGCGCCGGTTTTGTGTTACAATAAATGAAAAAGCAGCTGCGATGAAAAGAGCGGAAAAAACAAAGCGGGAGGTGTGACGGTGGAAAAAAGGAAAGGGGCGGCAATACTGATTTTATGTGGGGTTCTGATGTGTTTCCTGTTCCTGCTTTCAGTATCGGACAGAAAAGACGGGGAGTCTGTCAAGATAGAAAATGTGATGATACCGGCAGGGGACGGTACTTATATTAAAGCGGAGTTTTCCATACCCCGGGGAGCTGAATTCGGGAAAATGCCTGCTGTGGTTTTAAATCACGGATTTGCGGGCAGTATGAACAGTGCAGGTATCGGAGATCTCTCCCATACTCTTGCCGAGCACGGTATTGCTGCAGTCCGAATGGATTTTGCTCACAGGATTTCAAAAGATGAAAACAGCCGTATGAATAACAGTTATACCGTGGATACAATGGTTTCGGATGCAGTGTTATGCGTTGATTATATGATTGCGCATTATGGAGCCGATCCTGCGAAAATCGGCATATTCGGACGGAGTATGGGCGGAAGAGCTGCTATGAAAATGGCAAATGAGAAAGCGGGAGGTTATGATTACAAGGGACTCGTTTTGGCTGCCCCGGCGGGAGATGATAAAGCTTTTTTTCATTATATGGGCGGCAGACAAAAATGGAATGCTATGAAAAAAGAAGCCGAAGAGAAAGGAAGCATCGTGCATCAAAAAGTAAGGCTGTATCCGAATTTTTTCAGCAGTGTGGAAAATTATATTCCTTCCGATTACGGATATAAGTTTAAAAATCCCGTTCTGGTATTCTATAATACGGAAGATTATGTGGTTCTTCCGGAAACAGCCAAAAAATGCGGCATATGCTATTCAAATTGTGAAATGACAGAAATCTCTTCGAAGAGAAGTCCCCACGGACTTGAGATGGGTTTTGAAAAATCCGAAATTAAAAATATGATATTTGAAGAAATTGTAGAGTTTTATCAGAAGACTATCTGTTAAGGTTAAAGTAATATTTTAACAGTCGGAAATAAGATTGAAGCAGATTTGAATTTCAGAAAGAAGAGTTGACAGATCGGATCGTGAGGCTGAAGTATCGAATTTATTGCAGAAGTCCTAAGCTAATAACAGAACAATTGAGGAAAAAGCAGATTAAAATGAGAGACAAGAAAATGAGGGTAAATAAGAAAGCAAAATACAAAGATAAACAATATAAATGGTAACATAAATATTGATGTTTTTGCAAATAAAAAACCCGAAAGCTCCGTCAGGATATAATTGACGCCCTATCTGAAAGATAGGTGGGTATCCTGCCACCGCTGCTGTCTTCCGTTCGGAGACGGCCTGACATAAGCTGCATGGACCCGAATTCCCAATGCGAAAGTGTAGGTTCAATTATGAATCCTTAACGAGAGTCTCAGGCTTTCTATTAGATATTATACCGCATTTTTACGCAGATATCATTAGTATTTTTATTATTTTTTGTTTTTTTTCAGAGACATATTAAGAGGACTGCTGTTAAGGCGGAATTTTCGGTAATTCACGATAGAGCCGAAGGCGAAAACGGACGAAATTCGGCGAAGTTTTCTTGACGAACAGAAAAAAACTGTTATAATTGTATAGTGTATACACGGGTTGCGCAAGCTTCATTTTGCATAGTTTGGCGGAAATATGTATGTAAAGAGAAACAGATTATATTTTAAAGCGACTGTAGAGATGATTCGGAGGTAGTATGACACACAAGAAGCCGCAGGAAATACTGGAAATCAATATAAACACTGCTGTCAGCAAGGCGGGGCTTTCCGCAAGACAAACGGTTCTGCTGGGACTTATGGCAGGCTTTTTTATTGCAATGGCAGGCGCAGCTGCCAATATGGGTACATATTATTTTCTTGGAAATCCTCTGACTGCGGGAATCGGAAAAATGCTTTCCGGTATGATTTTCCCTGCAGGGCTGATGATGGTCTCTCTTGCGGGAGCGGAGCTTTTTACGGGCAATAGTCTTATGACGGCAGCGCTTCTGGACAGAAAAATCAGCGTCGGCGCTATGCTGAAAAACTGGATAACCGTTTATCTTGCCAATTTTGCAGGCTCTGTTTTTATTGCATGGATTGTGGTATCTTCGGGACTTTTGGAAGCGGGAGACGGTATGCTGTCCGATGTGACTGTGTCTATTGCGGTTTCAAAGGTTCAGCTTACTTTTTTCGAAGCGTTCAGCCGCGGTATTTTATGTAATATATTGGTTTGTGCAGCGGTTTGGATGGCAAGCGGCGCGGATTCTTCAGCAGGAAAAATTTTTTGTCTTTATTTTCCGATCTGGCTCTTCGTAACTGCCGGATTCGAACACAGTATTGCCAATATGTATTTTATCCCGGCAGCAATTTTTGCGGCAGGCGGAGAGGCAGCATTAAGCTGGGACAGTTTTCTGCTCGATAATTTACTTCCGGTGACTTTGGGAAATATTGTCGGAGGCGCCGTATTTACAGCGGGAATCTACTATTTTGCATATAAAACCAAATAGAGAAAAATATATAAAGAAAGTTCTGTGGAAATTTTAAACTGCGGGGAGAGGATGTTCGTTCCGCGGTTTTTTGTTGTAAAAAAATGTGAAGTGCCTTATACTATTATAGATAGAAAAAGAAAGCAAAAGGATTGAAATGATGGAGAACAGAATTGTAATTATTGACGGCAACAGTTTAATCAACCGTGCCTATTATGCAATGCAGCGGCCGATGATTACCAAAGAGGGTGTTTATACGCAGGGAATTTACGGCTTTATCAATATGCTTACAAAAATTCGGGAGGATTATACACCCGGCTATATTGCGGTGGCATGGGATCGCAAAGCGCCTACATTCAGACATCTTGAATACGACAAGTATAAGGCGGGACGGAAGAAGATGCCGCCGGAGCTTGCCATGGAGATTCCTCTGATGAAAGAAATTCTCACGGCGATGAAAATTGAGAATCTGGAAATCGACGGATTTGAAGCCGATGATATTATCGGAACGCTGGCAAGGGTCGGTGAAGAAAACGGACTTTTTCCCCTCGTTATTACAGGAGATAAAGATGCGCTGCAGCTGGCGTCCGATGTAACACAGGTTCTGATTACCAAAAAGGGAATTTCGGAGTTTGAACTGTATGACAGAGAAAAAATGCTGGAGCGTTACGGATTAACACCGGAACAGTTTGTGGATTTAAAGGGCCTGATGGGAGATCAGTCCGATAATATTCCGGGGATTCCCGGTGTCGGTGAAAAAACCGGAATCAAACTGCTTACTCAGTTCGGCAGTGTAGCGGAGCTTCTTGCGAATACGGATCAAATTGCAAATGCAAAGCTGCGTCAGAAGGTGGAAGAACATGCCCAGCTTGCCGCTATGAGCAGAAGACTGGCGGAGATCAACAGGTTTGTGCCTTTGGAGCTTAATCTGGAAAAGATGAAAACAGAAGAACCTGATTACAGAGCGCTGATTGATTTATATGCCAAATTGGAGTTCAACAGTTTTCTGAAGAAACTTCACGGAGCGGATATTGAAACAGCTTCGCCGGAGTTTGATGAAAAAGAAGAGCATTTTGCTGTACACAGGATTGCTTCGTCAGCGGAGCTTTCTGCTTTTGACAGGGCAGAACCGGGCAGGGAAGTCTTCCTTAAAGTATTCGGCGACTGTAATCATGTGGGAAATCCGTCTCTTTTCGGACTCTGTCTGTTGATAGACAAAGAAATGTATTATGTAAATCTTGAAAACCGAGAGATATTGACTGCTTTGATTCGGATTCTTAATGAAAAACAGTTTCGTTTCGCAGGTCATGATTTGATAAAGGATTATTATACGCTGATGTGTGCCGGTCTTGAAAGGGCCGATACTGCCTTTGACACAGCAATCGCTCAGTATGTGCTTGATCCGACTAGATCGGCCTATGAGCTGAAAACTCTGGTTTTTGAAAATCTTCATTACGAAATGGAGGACGAGAAGTCCTTTCTGGAGGAAGGGGGACAGATGGATCTTTTGGGAAGCAGTGACAGCAGATTTGCAGCTTACGGTCTAAAATGGTGTCTTGCTGTAAAACGGCTGAAAAGTCTGCAGCAGAAGCAGCTTTCCGAAAACAGCCTGCTGCCTGTGTTTGAAGATGTGGAGCTTCCTCTTGTGGAAGTGCTGGCTTCAATGGAGAAGGAAGGTTTTTCGGTAAACAGAGAAACGCTGGAAACTTTTGGAGAAGAAATCAGAGGAGAGATTACGAAGCTGGAGCAGGGAATTTATGCTCTGGCGGGGGGAGAGTTCAATATCAATTCACCTCTTCAGCTGGGAGAGACTCTTTTTGAGAAACTGCAGCTTCCGGCAGGGAAAAAGACGAAACGGGGCTACAGCACCAGTGCCGATGTTCTTGAAAAAATCAGGGACAAACATCCCATTGTGGATATGGTATTGCAGTACAGAACCCTGACAAAATTGAACAGCACTTATGTGGAAGGGCTGAAACCGTTAATCGCTCCCGATGGCAAAATCCGCGCTCATTTCCAGCAGACAGTGACTGCTACGGGAAGAATCAGCTGTACAGAACCCAACTTGCAGAACATTCCAATCAGGCAGGAACTGGGAAGACAGCTGCGCAGAGCTTTTGTATCCGGAAGCGGATGTACTTTGGTGGGAGCTGACTATTCACAGATTGAACTTCGGATTTTAGCGCACCTCTCCGGCGACGAGAATCTGATTCAGGCATTTAACAACGGTGACGATATTCACAGAAACACAGCAGCCAGAGTTTTCAATCTGGATTATGACGAAGTGACCTCTCTTGACAGAAGCAGAGCCAAGGCCGTTAATTTCGGTGTGATTTACGGTATGAGCGGTTTCGGACTTTCAGAGAATCTGCACATTACCAGAAAAGAAGCCGAGAAATATATCAGAGATTACTTTGACAAGCATCAGGCGGTTAAAGAATATATGGACGAACAGGTGGAAAGCTGCAGAGCTAACGGTTATTCGGAAACCATTATGGGACGCAGAAGGTACATTCATGAAATCAACGCATCTAATTTTATGACTCGTCAGCTGGGTGAGCGTCTTGCGATGAACAGCCCGATTCAGGGCAGCGCTGCGGATATTATAAAAATAGCTATGATAAAGGTTTTCCGAGAACTTCGGGATCGGAGACTGTCCTCGAGGCTGATTCTGCAGGTTCATGACGAACTGATTATCCGGACGGAAAAAAACGAGCTTGCCGAAGTGGAAGAGCTTCTTGTACGCAATATGGAAGCAGCCATGGAACTTAAGGTGAAACTGGAAAGTGATTTGAACTGCGGTGATACCTGGTACGACTTAAAGTAAAAGCAGGTGAAATATATGAAAACAATGAAAATAATCGGTTTAACGGGAGGTATCGGCGCCGGAAAGTCTACGGTTACGGAGATTTTGATCAAAGAAGGCTATCCTGTGATCGATGCAGACCGAATTTCTCGTAAAATTACGGAAAAGGGAAGTCCTGTTCTTGAAAAAATCGCAGGGGTTTTCGGAAATGATATGATTCTGCCCGGAGGCGAACTGGATCGAAAAAAACTGGCATCTTTAGTCTTTTCCGACAGCGAAAAAAGACTTCGTCTGGAAGAGATTACGACGAAAGAGGTTGTTCGTATCATTTCGGAAAAACTTGACCGGATGAAATCCCGGGGGCAGACCGGTCCGGTATTTGTAGATGCTCCGCTGCTTTTTGAATCGGGGGCGGATCGTCTGACCGATCTTGTCTGGACGGTGGATGCGGATATTTCTGTACGGGTAGAACGAGTATGTGCAAGGGACGGGGCAACGCCGCAGGAGGTCAGAGACCGGATAGATGCACAGATGAGCAGCAGACGGCGGGCTGAGCGTTCCGCAGAAGTGATAGATAATTCAAAAGGGAAAGAGGAACTCTGCCGGCAAGTGAAGGAGTTGTTGAAAAAATATGCTGAAACAGAATAAAGGAAGCAGAGCGTATCGTATTTTCGATTTTCTGCATCGTAATATCGTTATTATTATTATCGCTGTTGTAGTGATTGCGGGGGCGGTTTCTACGGCAGCTATTGTAAGAGGAGACGCTTCGTCGGGAGAAAAAGAGGAGAATACCGTAGAATATAGGCCTATGAATACGGTGTATTTTGCTATGGACAGAGTAAGGACTCTGAATCCGCTTGCATCATCTGACAGTGACGTCTATTATATTTCACAGCTTGTTTACAGCAGTCTGTTCAGGCTGGATGAAACGCTGAATATACAAAAGGATGTTGTAAAAGATTACGAGGCGGATTCACAGGACGGCAGTGTAAAGCTGAATTTGCGCCGGGATGTGAAATTCAGCGACGGTTCCGGACTGACTGCTTCCGATGTAAGCTATACAATCAATAAGATTCTTTCCATCGGTTCGGAAAGCCCGTATTATCACTATGTTTCTAAAATAGATTCGGTTTATCAGTCGGGAACTTACAGTTTAACTGTTAATTTTGAAGATCCAAAAGACGCTGCTTTGGATAATCTGGTATTTCCCATTGTATCGGCGGCAGACTACAGTACAGATAACGAAAAGTGTCTGGGCAGCGGACCTTATCGTCTTGGCAGCTATGAAAAAACCAAGAGCCTGAAGCTGTCTCCGAATAAATATTACTACGGACAGCAGGCGAAAAACCGTATCCGGTTTAAGATTGTTGCCGATAAAAATACGACTACGGGTTTGATGACGATGGAAGCGGTGACTGCTTGTGTGAGCAGGGATCAGGACGCAGATTCGGTTGCGGATGACAAGGATTTGAAGGTTACCAAGATTCCGTCCTCCGAGATGGAATATCTGGGTTTTAACTGCAGGAACAGAATTCTGTCGGATAAGCGGGTGCGGAAGGCGGTTGCCGGGATTATCGATACGGAAGAACTGATTAAAGATAACTATGGCGGCAGCGGTGTACTGTCAGACAGCATATATTTTCCGGGATTTCTGGGAACAAAAAATAAAGGGGATATTTTCGGCTATGATCAGAAAAGCGCGCTGGAACTTCTGCGGGAAGCAGGATATAAAGATTCCAACGAAGACGGCGTACTGGAAAACGAAAAAGGAAAGGATTTATCTCTGCGTATTCTTGTGGACGGCAGCCGCAGAAACCGTACCGATACAGCCCGCAGCATAGCGGAAAGTCTGCGCAGCGCAGGTCTTCGCGTAAAACTTGAGGTCAAAGATCGCGCAGCTTTTAAGGAGGCTCTGGCAGAGCGGGATTTCGATCTGTATCTGGGAGGTTATAAATTTGATAAACAGTATGATCTTTCCTCTTTATTCAGAAAGGGCGGAAGAACCGGTTACGACAATCCGGAAGTCAGAAGTCTTGCGGGACAGCTGGAAACCTGTCTTTCAGCAGAGGAGCAGAAAACCGTCTATGAAAAACTGAAATCTGTTTTGGCCGACGAACTGCCATATTACTGTCTTTGCTACAAAACTTACGCTTTTGTGACCGTACCTGAGTTTACGGCAGAACAGCCTCCTGTTTTCTTTGATATTTTCAGAGGGTGCGGAAACTGGCAGTGGAGCAGGACTGTGACGAAAGAAGAACAGTCTGACGAAGCCGATCAATAAAACAGGCTGAATGAAACCGTTTGTGCGGAGCAAAATATCGGACAAAAATAATTCGCAAAAATAATTTAATTTGGTACTTGCCATAAGGTTCCTCTTGTGTTATACTAAATCTTGGCTCGTGAGAGGAACCTTTCAGAGCAGGCAATGTGCGGCAGTGGCGGAATGGCAGACGCGCACGGTTGAGGGCCGTGTGGGAAACCGTGCTGGTTCGAGTCCAGTTTGCCGCACCATAGAATCGTTGAACTTTCAACGAAGAGAGCACCTAATCAATTAGGTGCTTTTCTGTTTTTTGCATAGCGCACACAGCGTGGACTGTGCGTGGCTGCTTTGCACTTCTTTTATGGAGAAAGGTGGTCCGAAAAGGCAATGAATGTGAAATTGCCCTGAGTTAAAAAAGAGAGCGGCGCTTGTGAAAAAATGCTCTTGCTAATCACATAATACTATGTTATACTTAGTCTCGGTTCAGAGAAATACGCCGGTGCCGCCGGACAGGTCCAGGACGGATGCTGGCAGTTTTTCTAAATTCTTTCTTAAGTATTCTTGACGATTTTTAATCGTTATGATAAAATAATATCATTGTGCCGGCGTGATGGAATTGGCAGACGTGCGGGATTCAAAATCCCGTGGTGGCAACACCGTATGGGTTCGACCCCCATCGCCGGCACCAATATATTTTTATATTGATTACATATTAGGAGGAGTTATATGGCAGCTAGTGGCGGTTTCGCAATGCAGCTTATGGTTTTAGTAGTATTCATTGCGATTATGTATTTCTTACTGATCAGACCTCAGAAGAAAAAGGAAAAGAAAATTCAGGACATGAGAAACAGTCTGCAGGTTGGAGATGAAATCATCACAATCGGCGGTATCTGCGGTAAAATCGTTAAGACAAAAGACGATTCCATCGTAATTCAGGTTGGTGCAGATAAAATAAAGTTTGAGATGATGAGATGGTCCGTATCATCTGTAGTAAGTTCAAGCAAAACTGCAAAGACAAATCAGATGGCAGACGAAGAAGAAAAGAAAGTTATGCCTAAGCGTCTGAAGAAGGCTGCAGATAAAGAGGAAGAAGAAAACATTCCTGAAGACGAAAAATAAAAAGCCATTTATCCCCCTGTTCTCAGGGGGTTTTTCGTTATAATGGTGCTTTGTTTCTCCGAGAGAACAAGCAAAGCGCAGTTCGATTGGGAAGAAACAGTCGTATAATGGAGCTTGCTCCAATTTGCGAAGCAAATTGATGAGAAGTCCTTATGCTTTGGGAGACCTAACCCGATAAGCGCAGCGAATCGCAGGTAGGTCCCCCGTCAGGAGTGCAGCACTTTAGTGCGTTGGCACTCTACGGCGAAGTAGTGAAAAAGAGCAAAGCACAGTTCGATTGGAAAGAAACAGTCGTACAAGGAAATTTTCCTTGCTCGATACCGTAAAAAGTAGTAGAATAAAGAGTAAACTAAAATGCCGTTATTATGGGCAAATTTGACTATACAGAAGGTGAGAAGATAAAAATGAATTCAAAACTGAGAAAATTTTTAGCTGGTCTGGTGGTCATCGCAGTTCTGATTGGCTGGTACATTTCCATATTTGGAATTGGAGAAATCAGTTCAATCAAAGATGCGATGAAGTTCGGACTTGATATCAACGGCGGCGTCTATGTAGTATTGGAAGCCGAACAGGATGATATAAAGAACCTTTCCGATGAAGAACTGACAGCGACGATGGAACAGACCAGAGCAGTTCTAAATAACAGAGTGAATGCCATGGGTATTTCCGAGGCAACCGTTTCTCTGGAAGGAAATGACCGTATCAGAGTTGAAATGCCGGGTGTGGAAGACGCCCAGCAGGCCATTGAACAGATCGGTAAGACCGCCAAGCTGAGATTTATGCTTGCAGACGGCTCGGAAGCGCTGAGCGGAGATGATGTAAAAGACGCATCCATCGATACCGATACCGAAAACGGCGGTTACAAAATTGTTATGGAATTTACCGGTGAAGGCGGTAAGAAGTTTGAAGATGCTACACGAAAGGCTTTTGCAAACAATCTGCCTGTTTCCAAAGAATTTTCGGAAGCAGGTATTCCGTCCAACAGTGTAATCATTATGCTTGATGAAGAAATCGTAACAGCGCCGGTTGTAGACAATGGAGCCATTAGCGGAACCAACTGTGAAATTACAAGCCGCGGAGGCGGATACTCTAAAGAAGAAGCTTCCAACACCGCAGCGCTGATCCGAGGCGGTGCGCTGCCGATTTCCTTAAACGAGGTGACTTCCTCCGTTCAGACAGCAACCATCGGATATAACGCGCTGAACAAGAGTATTGTTGCAGGTGCTATCGGTCTCGGACTGGTATTTGTACTGATGCTTTTAATGTACAATGTACTGGGACTTCTTGCCGATGTGGCTCTGCTTCTTTATGTACTGATTGTGCTTTGGATTATGGCTGGACTGGGAAGTGTTCTGACTCTTCCGGGTATTGCAGGTATCATACTTTCCATCGGTATGGCTGTGGATGCCAATGTAATTATTTTCGCAAGAATTAAAGAAGAAATCGGACTTGGCAAAACTATCCGTGTTGCAGTGGACCAGGGTTTCAAACATGCGCTGACTACCGTGCTTGATGCGCAGATTACAACCTTGATTGCGTCCGTTGTACTTTATGAAATCGGATCTACTACAGTAAAGGGATTTGCGCTGACGCTGATGATTGGTATCATCGTAAGCATCTTTACTGCAGTTGTGGTAACGCAGCTGTTTGTGGGTCTTGTTGCCAACAGCAAAACATTTGCAAAGAACAAATACTTCGGAGTTAACGAAGACGGCACGCCGAAGAGACTTCTTAAAAAAGATTTCAGCTTTATTAAAAACAGAAAGATTTTCTACTGCTGCAGTGCAGTCCTGATTGTTGTCGGCCTGGTATTTGCCGGATTCAGAGGTTTCAATTACGGTATCGATTTTACAGGCGGCACTATGATTCAGCTGGATATGGGTAAGAAGGTCGATGTAGAAGAGGTAAAGGACACCGTTGACAAATACGATCTTGAGGAGCTTTCTGTAATTTTAAGCGGCGATAAGCAGGATCAGGTAATACTGAAGACAACAAGCGCCCTTGATAATGACGAAAGAACAGAAGTGATCAATTCACTGGAGAAAAAATTCGGCGTAACCGACGATGATATTTTAGCTTCTGAGGAATTCGGACCGACAGTAGGCAAGGAGCTGAAGACCAACGCTCTGAAATCCGTTCTGATTGCGGCAGTGGGTATGCTGATCTACATCATATTCAGATTTAAGTCCTGGAAATATGGTGTTTCATCTATCGCGGGTATTCTCCACGATGTGCTGGTGGTTCTGGCGTTCTACGCAATTTTCAATGTAACCATCAATAATCCGTTTATTGCGGGTATTCTGACGGTAGTCGGATATTCTATCAACGATACGATCGTTATTTTTGACAGAATCAGAGAAAACAGAAAGCTGTACAAAAAAGACAGCAGTGAGGTTGTGATCGACCGCAGTATCAATCAGACTCTCAGCCGATCCATTATGACTTCTCTGACAACACTGATCTGTATGGTGCCGATGTTCTTTATGGTTTCAACATCTATCAGAGAATTTATCATTCCGCTGATGGTCGGCGTACTGGCAGGTACTTATTCTTCTATTTTCCTCTGCAGCCCGCTGTTCTATGAGCTGAGCAAAAATGAAGAAAAGTCCAAGTATATGCTGAATCAGGACAAGCACAATAAAAAGAAAAAATAAATATGTTTTTTGCTATTCGGGTAAATGTCGTATCTGCGGCATTTACCCGTACAATAAACAGAAGATAGGAACATAGTGACGCATGGAAACAAGAGCAAAATTTTTAGAAGAGATTACAAAAATCAATAAAAATTACGATACCGATTTAATCGGCAGAGCTTTTGATACGGCAAAAGCCCTGCATGACGGTCAGCTCCGCAAAAGCGGTGAACCGTATCTGATTCATCCCATTGCGGTTGCCAAAATTCTGGCGGAACTGGGTATGGACGAAGAGACGATTGTCGGCGGGCTTTTGCATGATGTCGTAGAAGATACCGAGTACACCAGAGCGCAGCTTGTAGAAGAATACGGCGAAGAAGTTGCACTTCTGGTAGACGGTGTCACAAAACTGGGGAGCATTAAATTTGACAGCAAGGAGGAAGCACAGGCTGAAAACCTGCGAAAGATGTTCCTTGCCATGTCCAAGGATATCAGAGTTCTGATTATCAAGCTGGCGGACAGGCTGCACAATATGAGAACTCTGCAGTTTATGCGCCCCGAAAAGAAAATTGAAAAGTCAAGGGAAACCTTGGATATTTACGCACCTCTTGCCAGCAGACTGGGTATTTATACCGTGAAGTTTGAGCTGGAGGATCTTGCTTTGACTTATCTGCATCCGGAAGAAGCCGAAAAGCTTCGTGAAGAAGTAACGGAGAAAAAAGAGCAGCGCGTTCAGTTTATCAATACCGTGATTGACGAAATTAAAGAAGCCCTGGACGATATGAAGCTGCACTACGATATTTCCGGGCGTTCTAAACACCTTTACAGTGTGTACAAGAAAATGGTACTTCAGCATAAACAGCTGGATGAAATTTTTGATTTAACGGCAGTCCGTATTATTGTAGAAAATGTCAAGGACTGTTATGCCGTTTTGGGACAGGTCCACACTATGTGGAAACCGATTCCCGGACGGTTTAAAGACTATATCGCCATGCCGAAACCGAATATGTATCAGTCTCTTCATACGACTGTGCTCGGCGACAACGGCGAACCTTTTGAAATTCAGATCAGAACTTACGAAATGCACAGAGTCGCCGAATACGGTATTGCTGCCCATTGGAAGTATAAAGAAGGGAAAACTTCCGGCGATCAGAATCAGGAAGAGATGAAACTGGCGTGGGTGCGTCAGACTCTGGAATGGCATAAAGAATTGAACGATCCGAAAGAGTTTATGGAAACTCTGAAAATGGATCTGTTTGCAACACAGGTATTCGTATTTACCCCGAAGGGAGAGGTTATCGACCTGCCGGCAGGTTCCACGCCTCTTGACTTCGCATTTAAAATTCATACAGCAGTAGGCTGTAAATGTGTCGGTGCAAAGGTAAACGGAAAGATGGTTACCATTGACCATGTTCTTAATAACGGAGACATTGTCGAAATCGTAACATCTTCCAATTCCAGCGGACCGAGTATAGACTGGCTTAAAATTGCCAAGAGCTCCACTGCCAGAACAAAAATCAGACAGTGGCTGAAAAAAGAAAGTAAACCGGACGATGTCGCAAGAGGAAAAGACGCGCTGGATAAATATATCAGAAAAAAAGGATTTGATCCGCAGCTTGCAGCAAAATCTTCGTATTTAAACAAAGCTATGAGAGAAATGAATATTTCCACTATGGACGAAGTTTATATACAGCTCAGCAAGGGCGGGACGGTTCTGAGCAAATATGCGAACCTGCTCTTCAGTTATTTTAATGAAGAAAAGAAGCAGGAGCAGAGAAAAGAAGAAGAAAAACAGAAAAAACTGCTGGAAAATGATGCTAAACGGGAAAAATTCCAACAGAAACAGAGAGAAAATCCGGGCATTGTGGTAAAAGGCGCAGACAATCTGATGATTCGAGTTGCCAGATGCTGCAATCCTGTACCGGGAGACGATATCGTAGGCTTTATCACCAAGGGCAGAGGCATTTCTGTTCATCGGGTGGACTGCTCCAATATTACCTCGCTTCCGGAAGAAGAGAAAGCAAGATTTATCGAAGTAGAATGGGAAGACCTGAAAGTCGGAAAATCTTACAATGCAGATATCTGCATTGCAGCCTCCGACAGAAAAGGACTTTTCTCAGATATATCAAGAACTTGTGAAGATATGGATGTGCATATTTCAGGAGTCAATGCCAAGAGCGGCAAAGACGGAATTACCCATATCACATTGACACTGTCCATTTCCAGTACACAGCAGATGCAGAAAGTACTGCGTACACTGCGAAATGTGCAGAGCGTCTCTAATGTCTACCGCGCCAGAAGTTAGTCGTATAATGGCGCTTGCTGTTGGAGAGCCGCAAGCCATTGCCACAATTTACGAAAGGAGTCTTTATGCAGATATATAAATTTTTAACTTGTCCGATTCAGGTCAATACTTATCTTGCCTTTGATGAAACAAAAAAAGGTTTTATCGTGGACCCTGGCGGATACAGCTCGCAGCTGACACAGAAAGCAAAAGATGAGGGCATCGATGTGGAATACATTATTTTAACCCACGGCCATGCAGATCATATCGGCGGCGTGGAAGCCTTTTCAGAGGATTTTCCGAATGCGAAGGTTGTCGCATTTACAGAAGAAAGAGAACTTTTAAGTGACTCAAATCTCAATGTATCTCTTGAAATCTGCGGAAGACCTGTTATTGTAAAACCCGATCTTTATGTGAACGACAGAGACACTCTTACGGTAGGAAATACAGAGCTTACTTTTGTTCATACACCGGGACATACAAAAGGCGGTATGAGCATTCTTGCGGAGGGTGTGGTGTTCAGCGGAGATACGCTGTTCCGTGCTTCTATCGGCAGAACCGATTTTTACGGCGGAGATTTTACAGAAATTATCCGTTCTATCAAAGAAAGACTTTTTGCGCTTCCGGATAACACTGTGGTTTACCCGGGTCATATGAGCGAAACAACCATAGGATATGAAAAGGAGTATAATCCTTTTGTCAGATAATATGTCAGATAAGAATAAGAATAAGATTAAAATTCAGATATTGAATTTCGAGAAACAGTATCTTCTTGAGGAACTGATTAAGATTTTTCTGCAGCCGGATCAATATATGCTGGGTTCACCTGATTACAAGGCAGAGCCTTCGGAAGAACTGATTGTTTTCAATCGGGAAAATTTCGGAGAGAAAAATTCCATTAGCAGACAGATTTACAAAACACTTTCAAGCTTGACAGGAAAAGAACCGGAATGGGGAATTCTGACCGGTATCAGACCGGTGAAGCTCTGCGGAGAACTTTATGAAAAACTGGGGGACACTGAGAAAACCATCCGCTTTCTTATGAAGGAATATCTGATTTCTGAAGAAAAAGCCCGGTTGATTATGGAAATGTACATGCATCAGAAAGCATTCTGCGGTCCCGTTCAGAAGAATTCCGCAGGTGTTTACATAGGGATTCCGTTCTGTCCCACACGGTGCGTATACTGCTCCTTTGCATCCAATCAGGTGCCGGACAGTGAAATCGCAGAATATTTCACCGCTCTTTTGAAGGAAGTGCGGTATGTGGGAAAACGCATGCGGCAAACCGGTATCAAAGCAGAAACCATATATATCGGCGGCGGCACACCGACCACTTTGTCTTCCGAACAGCTGGATCTGCTTATCAAAACCGTGAAAGACTGCTTTGACCTGTCGTCTCTTCGTGAGTTTACCATTGAGGCGGGACGGCCGGACACCATTACAGCAGAAAAACTTTCTGTCATCCGTGGGCACGGTATTTCACGCATCAGTATCAATCCACAGTCTATGAAGGCAGAAACCCTTGAAAAAATTGGCAGAAGCCATCAGCCTTCCGATATCGTAGATGCCTTTGCCCTTGCAAAGAAGCAGGGCTTTGACAATATTAACGCCGATATTATCGCCGGTCTTCCCGGGGAGAGTACAGAAGACTTTGTGAGAACGCTGGAAAAGGTTATTGAGCTTGATCCCGAAAGCATTACAGTGCATTGTCTGGCAGTGAAACGAGCGTCCAGACTGATCGGCATCGATAAAGATTTTCATTATAAACAGGCAGACCGGGTTTGCGCGCAGCTCTCCGAAAGCCGCCGCATTTTAGCGGAAGCAGGATACATTCCGTATTATCTGTACAGGCAGAAACATATGGCGGGGGCTTTTGAAAATACCGGCTACTGTAAAGAAGGTAAAGACTGTATTTACAATGTGCGGATCATGGACGAGCATCAGATGATGATCGCCCTGGGCGCAGGAGGAATCAGCAAGATGTATTATCCTTTGGAAAATCGTCTTGAACGGGTTCCCAATGTAACCAATTACAGAGAATATATAAACCGCATTGACGAAATGATGGAACGAAAAGAAAAAAATATATTTATGGAGGTATAAAAATGGCAATCATAGCACCGAAAGGTACGAAAGACACGCTGCCGTCCCAGGTGCACAAGTGGCACTATGTTGAGCAGAAATTTGCCGAGTTCTGTGACAAGTACGGCTTTAAGGAAATCAGAACTCCGGCCTTTGAACATACCGAGCTTTTTAAGAGAGGTGTGGGCGATACAACAGATATCGTACAGAAAGAAATGTACACCTTTGAGGACTATGCGGGAAGAAGTATTACGCTGAAGCCGGAAGGAACTTCGCCGGTGGCAAGAGCTTTTATCGAGCACAAGCATTATGCGGAAGTGCAGCCGACCAAGTATTATTACATTACACCTTGCTTCCGTTATGAAAAACCGCAGAGCGGAAGACTGAGAGCTTTCCACCAGTTCGGTATTGAAATTTTCGGTACAACCAATATGCTGGCAGATGCGGAATGTATCTGTCTGGGCTACGATTTTCTGCACTATATGGGTCTTGATGACATCAAACTGCGCATCAACAGTGTAGGCTGCCCTGCATGCAGACAGAAGCACAGAGAAGCTTTGAAAGCATTTTTGGAACCGGTTTACGATCAGCTCTGCAATACATGCAAAGACAGATATGAACGCAATCCGATGAGAATTTTAGACTGTAAGTCGGATATCTGTCAGAGTCTTGTAAAGGATGCGCCGAATATGATTGATTACCTCTGTGACGACTGTAAGGAAGCTTTTGAAGAAGTACAGCAGAACCTTGATGCTATGGGTATTGAATATGTGGTAGATCCGAGAATCGTAAGAGGCCTTGATTATTATACCAAAACCGCTTTCGAATTTGTTATGGACAGTAACGGCACGCAGGGAACCGTATGCGGAGGCGGCAGATACGATCACCTGATCGAAGAAATCGGCGGACCTCCGATTCCGGGTGTGGGATTCGGTCTCGGCATTGAGCGTCTTCTGATGCTGATGGAAGAAAAGGGAATTGAAATTCCTCAGCCGGAACCCCTGAAAGCGTTTATCGCGGTAATGGGAGACGATGCAAAAAAATTCGGTCTGAAACTGCTTCGCGACCTGCGCAATAACGGTGTAAAAGCAGAGATGGATACTCTGGCAAGAAATATCAAAGGGCAGTTTAAGTATGCAGACAGACTGGGCGCAAGATATACAGTTGTAATCGGTGACAACGAGCTGGCTGAAGGCAGCGTTTCCGTTAAAGAAATGGCGACTTCCCAGCAGAAGCAGGTAAAACTGGAAGATTTGTTAGAAGAATTATCAAAATAGGAGATTTGAAATATATGGCAGAACTGTTTAAGAGAACCCATCTCTGCGGTACTTTAACTATTGCAGATGTGGATAAAGAGGTCGTATTAAACGGCTGGGTTGCCAAGCAGAGAAGTCTTGGCGGCTTGATTTTCGCAGATTTAAGAGACAAGACCGGTATCGTGCAGATTACTTTTGATGATACCATCGACAGAGAAGTCTTTGAAATGGCAGAATCCCTGCGCAGCGAATATGTTATCGGCATTAAAGGAATCGTAAAGGAAAGAAGCGCAAAGAACCCGAACCTTGCCACCGGTGAGATTGAAGTCTTTGCAAAAGATTTGGTAATCTATGCACAGTCTGATACGCCGCCGATTTATATCAAAGATGATGACAATGTAGACGATAACCTGAGACTGAAATACAGATATCTGGATCTGCGTAAACTGAAAATGCAGGAAAATATCAGATTCAGACACAGAGTCACAAAACTGACCCGCGACTATTTCGACGAAAACGGCTTTACGGAAATCGAAACACCGATTCTGATTAAATCCACACCGGAAGGCGCCAGAGACTATCTGGTTCCGAGCCGTGTCAGCGAAGGCAGATTTTATGCTCTGCCTCAGTCACCGCAGCTTTTCAAACAGCTGCTCATGGTAAGCGGCTGCGATAGATATATGCAGATTGCAAAATGTTTCAGAGATGAAGATCTGCGTGCAGACAGACAGCCGGAATTTACCCAGATAGACCTTGAAATGTCCTTTGTGGATCAGGACGATGTCATCGCTATGCAGGAAGGATTTTTGAAGAGAGTTTTTAAGGAACTTTTAGATGTGGAAGTCAAAACGCCGTTTCCGAGAATTCCTTATGATGAAGCTATGGAGCGGTACGGCAGCGATAAGCCGGATACTCGTTTCGGATTTGAACTTAAGAAACTGAACGATACTGTGGCAGGAACTGGATTTAAGGTCTTTGCCGATGCCCTTGCAGCAGGCGGAGATGTACGCGGTATCTGTATTGACGGCGGTTCTTCTTCTTTCAGCCGGAAAGATATCGACAAGCTGACCGATCAGGCAAAACACTACGGCGCGAAAGGGCTTGTCTGGCTGAGAGTAGAGGAAAACGAATACAAGTCTTCTGTAAACAAGTTCTTCAGTCAGGAGCAGCTTTCTGATATTGCAGCGGTATTTGAAGCCAAAGCGGGAGATTTGATTCTGATTGCTGCAGATAAAGCCAAAGTGGTGTTTGATACATTAGGATTTTTGAGAAGACATATTGCAGGAATTTTAGGACTGCTGGACGATAAGAAATTCAACTTGCTGTGGGTAACGGATTTTCCTATGTTTGAAAAAGATGACGAAACCGGCGAGCTGAAAGCAATGCATCATCCGTTCACCCATCCGAGAAACGAGGACATTCCGCTGCTCGATACAGAGCCGGAAAAGGTAAAGGCCATTGCCTACGACATCGTATTAAACGGTGTGGAGCTGGGCGGAGGTTCCATCAGAATCCACGAAAGAGATTTGCAGGCAAAGATGTTCAAGGCTCTGAAGCTGACGGAAGAAGAATGTCAGGAAAAATTCGGATTCCTTTTGGAAGCATTCAAATACGGCGCGCCGCCGCACGGTGGTCTAGCATACGGTCTTGACAGACTGGTGATGCTGTTATGCGGGGAGCACAGTATCCGCGAAGTTATGGCTTTCCCGAAAAACCAGAATGCACAGTGTATGGTCTGTGAAGCACCGGGTATCGTAGAAGAAGAACAGCTTTCCGAACTTGGAATTGCATTGAAATAAGATGCGGTCAGCTTTACAAGAGCTGACTAAAACCAAAGCTGGAATCTCTGTTTACTCTTCTGAAACAAACAGACGCCTTTCGGGCAGTGACACATTATACAGAGGTTATCATGAGTGAGATAGGAATTCTTGGAGGATCTTTCGATCCTTTCCATTACGGACATCTGTCCATTGCCAGTGCTGCTATGAAGGAATGCGGTCTTGCAAAAGTTTTTCTGATGCCGGCAAGAGTTCAGCCCTTTAAGGTAGGGAAGGAGATGGCGGCGGAAGAGGACAGAGTGAATATGATAAGGCTGATTGCAAAGCGAAATGAAAATTTTGCAGTTACCACGATTGAAGCATTCGGCCGCAAGGTATCTTATACTTATGATACCTTACAGGAGCTGAAAGCGCAGAACCCCAAAGATCATTTTCATTTCATACTGGGTACGGATTCTTTTCTCAGTTTGGAAAAATGGTACAAAGGAAAAGAGCTGCTTTGCGAGCAGGATTTTATCGTGGGAATAAGGCCCGGATACAAAGAAAGCGAAACCATAGAAAAAGCGGAAAAATTCCGCAGAGAATACGGCACCGGAATTAAGCTTTTGCATAACCGTATTATTGAGGTATCTTCTACAGAGATTAAAGAAAATATCAGAAACGGAAAGGGTATCAGACATCTGGTGCCTTATGAGATAGAAAGGTATATTTATGAACACGGACTCTATCAATAGTTATATTGAAAAGAATTTTTCACAGAAACGAAAAGCCCATACAGAAGGCGTCAGAAAGACTGCCGTATATCTTGCGGAAAAGTACGGAGCAGATCCGAAAAAAGCTGAACTTGCAGCACTTTTTCATGATATGTACCGGGGCGTATCGTCCGAGGCTCTGAATTATTATGTAAAGCATCTTGCACTGGGTGAAAAGTATATGGATAATCCAAATCTTTCTCACGGCAAAATTGCTGCGGTTATTATGGAAAGAGATTACGGAGTTACGGATTCTGATATTCTGAACGCAGTATCCTTTCATACGACCGGAAGACCCGCAATGTCTCTTCTTGAGAAAATCATTTATATTGCAGATGCTGTCGAACCTAACAGAAACTATCCCGGTGTGGACATTCTGCGGCAGGCAGCAGAAAAAGATTTAGACGAGGCATGCCTTTTATCTCTTGAGAGAACCATTGAATATGTAAGGGGGCAGGGACTTTATCTCGACACAGATACGGTCGATGCCAGAGATTATTTTAAGAAAAACAGGAGAACAGAAAATGGACAATAAAAGTTTTGCACTTCTTGCTGCAGAAACTCTGGACAACAAGAAGGCGACAGATATTACAGTCATCGATGTTGCGGAAAAGTCTTCTTTCGCCGATTATCTGGTGATTGCAACGGGAAATTCCGAAAGACAGGTTAACACCCTGACCGACGAAGTGGAAGAAGTCTTTGCAAAAGAAGGTCTTTTTGTAAAGAGCATTGAAGGCAAGCAGAATTCGGGATGGGTACTGATGGATTTTGGAGATATTATTGTCAACATATTTACAAAAGACACCAGAGAAAAATACAGCATTGAAAAAGTGTGGGGCGATTGCACTTTTTTAGAGTGGGAGGCACAGTAAAAGAAATGAACGAGAAATATAATTTTAAAGAAATTGAAGCAAAATGGCAGAAATATTGGAAAGATAATCATTCCTTCAAAACTGTCGAAGATGAAAACAAAGAAAAATACTATGTTCTTGAAATGTTTCCGTATCCATCGGGAAAACTTCATATGGGACATGTGAGAAACTATTCTATCGGTGATGTTATCGCAAGATGCAAGGCAATGCAGGGTTACAATGTTCTGCACCCTATGGGCTTTGACTCTTTCGGTCTTCCTGCGGAAAATGCTGCGATCAAACACGGCGTGGAGCCGAGCAAATGGACCTGGGAGAATATTCATGAGATGGAAGAGCAGCTGGATCAGCTGGGACTTTCTTATGACTGGGACAGAGAAGTGCAGACCTGCAATCCTGAGTATTACAGATGGATGCAGTGGATTTTCATTCAGTTCTACAATAAGGGACTGGCTTACAAGAAAGAGAATCCGGTAAACTGGTGTCCGAGCTGTCAGACTGTACTTGCCAATGAACAGGTTGTGGACGGCTGCTGTGAAAGATGTAAATCTCCGGTAGGAAAGAAAAATCTTTCTCAGTGGTATTTCAAGATTACAGACTATGCGGACAGACTTCTTGAAAACCTTGATAAGCTGGAAGGCTGGCCGAATAAAGTCAAAGTTATGCAGAAAAACTGGATTGGTAAATCCATCGGTGCGGAAATTGATTTTAAGATTGACGGCACAGATAAGATAATGAAAGTATTTACCACCAGAGCGGATACGCTGTTCGGCGTAACTTATATGGTTATGGCACCGGAGCATCCTTATGTTGCGGATCTTGTTGCAGGCAACGAGTACGAAGAGGCTGTAAACCGGTATCTTGACAAAGTTCAGCATATGAACGATATCGAAAGAACCTCCACTGCCAATGAAAAGACAGGTGTGTTCATCGGTAAATATGCGGTAAACCCGGTTAACGGAAAGAAAGTTCCTATCTTCATTTCCGACTATGTCCTGATGGGATACGGTACAGGCGCTATTATGGCAGTACCTGCTCACGACCAGAGAGACTTTGACTTTGCCAGAAAATTCGACCTGGAAATTATTCCTGTTGTAGATTCGGGAAATCCCGAAATCGATGTGCATAATCTGAGCGAAGCTTTTGCTGCGGAAGGCACTATGATTAACTCCGGAAAATTTGACGGTATGAACAACAAAGAAGCTATTTCCGCTGTAATCGAATGGCTGGAAGAAGAGGGCATCGGTAAGAAGACTGTTAATTACAGACTCCGCGACTGGCTGATTTCAAGACAGAGATACTGGGGTACACCGATTCCTATGATTTACTGTGAAGACTGCGGTTGGGTTCCTGAAAAGGAAGAAAACCTTCCTGTTCTGCTGCCGACAGATGTGAAATTTACCGGTAAAGGTGAATCTCCGCTGACTACTTCCAAAACCTTTGCAAAGTGTACTTGTCCGAAGTGCGGCAAAGAGGCAAAAAGAGAAATGGATACCATGGATACTTTCCTGGATTCCTCATGGTATTTCTTAAGATACTGCGATCCGAAGAATACAGAAACCGCTTTTGCAAAAGATAAAGCGGACTACTGGATGGATGTGGATCAGTACATCGGCGGTGTTGAACACGCGATCCTTCACCTGATGTACGCAAGATTCTTCCAGATGGCTCTTTATGATCTGGGACTGACTAAATGCGAAGAACCGTTCAAAAACCTGCTGACACAGGGTATGGTAAACAAGGACGGCCGCAAGATGAGTAAGTCGCTGGGCAATGTTGTCAGCCCGGAAGAAATTATCAATAAGTACGGCGCAGATACCGCAAGGCTGTTCATTCTGTTTGCGGCTCCGCCGGAACGTGAACTGGACTGGTCCGATGCCGGTGTGGAAGGAAGTTATCGCTTCTTAAACCGTGTATATCGTCTGGTATATGAGTTCTGCGAAAACAGAGACGAATACGAAACAGCTTATGAAATTAAAACTGAAGCTGATAAAGAATTGAACTATATTTTGAATACCACAATTAAGAAGGTAACCGACGATGTGGGCGGAAGGTTCAGTTTCAACACAGCAATCAGTTCTATTATGGAACTTGTCAACGAACTGTACAGATACAAAGAATTAAAAGACGCAAACAAAGCCTTTATGAAGAAGGCCATCGATACACTGATTCTGATTCTGAGTCCGTTCACACCGCATATCTGTGAAGAAATGTGGCAGCAGATGGGTCACGAAAAGACACTGACAGAAGTTTCCTGGCCGTCTTACGATGAAAAAGCTTTGGTAAAAGATACAGTTGAAATTGTCGTTCAGGTAAACGGCAGAGTAAAAGAAAAATTATATGTTGCAAATAACCTTTCCAGAGAAGAACTGGAAAAGACTGCTCTTTCAAGCGACGAAGTCAAAGCGTTGACAGAGGGTCAGAATGTAGTGAAGGTCATCGCTGTCCCTAATAAATTAGTAAATATTGTTATTAAGTAAAGGGGAAAACATGAGAGACTACAACAGTAAAAAGCCGTCTGTAAGGCGGACGGTGTCTAAGAGACCGCAGAATAAAGAAGTTCTGCCGCTGAAAAAGAAAACACCGACTAAATCTTCACCGAGAAAATCGGCAGTGAAGGCTGCAAAGCCGCAGAACAGGGCTAAAAAAGCGGAGAACCTGAAAATTATTCCAATCGGAGGTCTCAATGAAATAGGTAAGAACCTGACGGTTTTAGAATATAAAGATCAGATTTTGATTATCGACTGCGGAATGTCTTTTCCGGAAGATGAGATGTACGGTATCGATGTGGTAATTCCGGATTTCAGCTATCTTGTAAAGAATGCAAGGAAAATTGTGGGTATGGTATTTACCCACGGTCACGAAGACCACATCGGCGCTGTGCCGTATCTTCTGAAACAGATCAATGTACCGCTGTACGGAACTAGACTGACTTTGGGGTTGATTGAAAATAAATTAAAAGAACACGGCCTCAAAGCCAGATTCAACTATATTAAAGCCGGCGATAAATTTAAGGTGGGAGAGTTTAAGGTGGAAGCGATCAGAACCACTCACTCCATTGCCGATGCTATCTGTCTGTATATCCAGACACCTGCGGCAACCTTGTTTCATACCGGCGACTTCAAGGTGGACTATACGCCTATCGACGGCGAGCCTATAGACCTTGCTAAATTTGCCGAAATCGGAAGGCGGGGCGTGGATCTGATGCTTGCCGACAGCACCAATGTACTGAGAAAGGGCTTTACTTCATCTGAACGCCTTGTCGGTCAGACTCTGGACGGTATTTTCAGAGAGGCGAAGAACAGAATTATCATTGCGACTTTCTCTTCCAATGTGCACAGAGTACAGAAAATCGTAGAGCTTGCGGCAAAATACGGCCGAAAAGTAGCTGTCTCCGGCAGAAGTATGGATAATGTGGTAAACCTTGCGACAGAACTGGGATACTTGCATATTCCGGCGGGAACTTATGTTGAGCTTAACAAGACCCGTCACATTCCGGATAACGAACTGGTTATTATTACAACCGGAAGTCAGGGAGAGCCGATGTCGGCGCTTTCCAGAATGGCAAACGATGAGCACAGAAATGTGAAGCTGAAAAAAGGTGATATGGTAATCCTTTCCTCAACACCTGTACCGGGCAATGAGAAAACAGTTTCCAGCGTAGTAAACAGGCTTTACGAGAAGGAAGTCGATGTAATTTACAACGATATCGCCGATATTCATGTTTCCGGACACGCTTGTCAGGAAGAACTGAAGCTGATTCATGCGCTGATTAAACCTAAATTCTTTATGCCGGTTCACGGTGAGCACAGGCATCTGGTGCAGCATGCGGCGCTGGCTGAAACCATCGGAACTACAAAGAAAAAGAATATCTTTATTCTTTCCAACGGGGATCAGCTGACAATCGACAAGAGAAACGCAGTGAAATTCCAGAATGTAGTCAGCGCAGAAGATGTGCTGGTTGACGGACTGGGTGTGGGAGATATCGGAAATATCGTGCTCCGCGACAGAAAGCTGCTGTCGGAATCCGGTCTTCTGATTGTGGTTGCAGCTATCGACAGAAGCAGCGGAGAGATTATTTCCGGACCGGATATTGTATCCAGAGGTTTTGTATATGTCAGAGAAAATGAGGATCTGATCAACGATGCCAGAGAAATCGCACTGGGGGCACTGGAAGAAAGCCTTGCGGGCGGAGGCTACAAAGACTGGAACGGCATCAAAAACAATGTGAGAGAAGAACTTCGGAAGTTTATCTTTAAGAAAACCAAGCGTTCCCCGATAATCCTTCCGATATTCATGGACGTATAATGATTCTGTCCCAAGAGAACGAGCGAAAGCTAAGTTCGATTGGAAAGACAGACCTTATGCTTTAGCGCCCCAAGAGAACGAACGACAGGGAAGTTCGATTGGCGAGGCGATCGTCGTATAATGATTCTGTTCCAAGAGAACGAGCGAAAGCTAAGTTCGATTGGAAAGATAATGGAGGTAAGTAAATTATGAATGTATATGATCAGGCGCACGGACTTGCCAAAGCAATTAAAGAGTCCGAAGAATTCAAACAGTACGATCAGCTGAAAAAAACAGTCGATCAGAACGAAGGCCTTTCTTCAATGATTAAAGACTTTCAGGGCAAGCAGTTTGAACTGCAGACAAAGCAGATGATGGGAGAAGATGTAGGCAGCGAAATGATGCAGTCTGTGCAGGAACTCTATCAGATTATTATGAAAGACCCTATGGCAGCTCAGTATATGCAGGCAGAAATGCGTTTTTCGCTGATGATGAATGATGTGTATAAAATTCTGGGCGAAGTAATGGGACTTGCCGAACCGCAATAAATCTGCTATAATAATTGCAGAAAAAATTCGTTAAAAAAAAGAAAGTGAGAATAGACCGATGATTTATGCAAGTGATTTCAGAAAAGGCAGAACATTCCAGATTAACGGAGAACCGCATGTGGTACTGGACTTCATGCATGTAAAACCGGGTAAGGGCGCAGCTTTTGTAAGAACCAAATACAAGAACATTATTACAGGAGCAACCAGAGAAGAAGCTTTCAATCCGGATGACAAGTTCGAAGAAGCTATTATCGAAACCAAGAAGATGCAGTACCTGTACAACGACGGAGATCTTTACTATTTTATGGATCAGGAAACTTATGAACAGGTTCCGGTTGCTTATGATATGGTAGAAGAAGCAATCAAGTACATGAGAGAAAATGACGAAGCAACACTCAAGTTCTACAAAGGTCAGCCGTTTATCGTAGAAGCTCCGAACTTTGTGGATCTGGTTGTTACAGAAACAGAGCCGGGTGTAAAAGGCAACACCGCTACCAATGTAACAAAGGCAGCTACTGTTGAAACCGGCGCTGTAATCCAGGTTCCTATCTTCATTGAAGAAGGCGAAAAGATTCAGATTGATACAAGATCCGGCGAATACCTGGGAAGATCCAAATAAAACCGTTATAGAACGAAAAGGGACGGCTGGTTCGTCCCTTTATTTTTTCTCCCGGGGGAACATGGAAACGAGGTAGGAAACATTGAAAAAATCCAGATTGATTATTATACTGCTGATTGCTGTTGCCGTACTTGCGGCAGCGGGGTTCTTTTTTTACAGTTCCGGGATTGCAGCTGCAGATCCTGACGATGATGAGCTTGTTGCCGTCAGCATTCCGGATGGCAGCAGCGCTTCCGCCATCATTGATATTCTGGACGAAAACGGACTGATTAAGAATAAAATCATGGCAAAGATTCATATTCGTATCGGCGGCTATGACTCGCTGCAGGCAAACAGCTATCTTTTCCGAAAGAATATGGATCTGACAGAGATTATGAAAGCCATCAATACCGGTGATTTTGAATATCTGTCTAAAAATGCCTTTACCATTATTGAAGGCGCCACCATTCCGCAGGCAGCAGAGTCAATATCCGAAAATATGCCTTTTACCGCAGAAGAGCTGATTAAAAAGTGGAATGATCGGACCTATCTAAAAAAACTCATTGAAAAATACTGGTTCCTTTCGGAAGAAATTCTCAAAGACGAGATTATGTATTCGCTGGAGGGGTATATTTATCCTGAGACTTATATCGTAACCAGTGAAGAACCGACACCGGAAGAAGTCACTGACATAATTCTTTCCATGACGGATAAAGTGCTCAGCGAGAGAAAAGACGAGATTGCCGCTATGGATATGACCGTACACGAATTTCTTTCTCTTGCTGCGGTAGTGGAAAACGAATCCCTGTTTGAGAAGGATCGCCCGGTCATTGCGGGTGTTTTTATCAATCGTCTGAAAAAGGATATGCCGCTTCAGAGTGATATTACCGTACTTTATGCGCTGCAGGAAAAGCGGGTCAATGTTACATACAAAGATCTGGAAGTGGATTCTGCCTACAACACTTATATGTATGCAGGACTTCCGGTCGGACCGGTCTGCTCGCCTTCTGCACCGGCTATGGACGATCTGCTTCATTACGAGAAGTCGGATTATCTGTATTTCTTTGCAACAGAAGACGGCAAAGTGATATACTCCAAAACTCTGGCTGAGCATGAAAAAGCAGTCAATGAAAATATGTGGTACTGATATGAATATAACAAATGACATTGTAACTTCCTATATTAACGGATACTACAGAGCCGCAAGCGAAGAGCTTTCTGCTCTTCGAGAAATGGGAGAAACGGACCGGGTTCCGATTATTCTGAAGGAGACCGAAAGCTATCTGAATACACTTCTTGCGCTGGCGAAGCCTTCGAAAATTCTTGAAATCGGAACGGCAATCGGTTACTCTGCGCTGTATTATGCGCAAAAATGTCCCGATGCCGAAATTTTTACCATTGAAAAAGACGAAGCTATGATGCAGGCTGCAAGACATAATATCCGTGCGTTCGGAAAAGAGGAGCAGATTCACAGCCTTTTCGGTGACGGACAGGAACAGATTGAAAAGCTTCGGGATCTGGGTGAAACCGGTTTTGACTTTGTGTTTATTGATGCCGCAAAGAGCCACTACAAACGGTTTCTTGAGGCGGCTCTTTCCGTGTGCAGACCGGGAGCGGTTATTGTTTCGGACAATATTCTTCAGAAAGCCATGACCGCTTCGGACAGTTACGATCCCGGACACAAACACAAGACCAATATACGAAAAATGAGAGAATATGTAGAATACATCAGCAATGCCGGTGAACTTACAACCTCGCTTCTTGCAGTAGGCGACGGCATTGCGGTATCCATTTACAGAGGAGAATATGAATAGAGAACAATTTGAGCTGCTGGCACCGGCAGGAGATTTGGAAAAACTGAAAATAGCTGTTCTGTACGGGGCAGACGCAGTCTATTTCGGCGGTGAAATGTTCAGCCTTCGCGCCGGCGCCGGAAATCTTACCATAGAAGAAATGAAAGAAGGTATTGCTTTTGCTCACGAAAGAGGAAAGCGGTGCTATCTGACGATGAACATTTTTGCTCATAACGAGGATATCGGACCTTTAACCGATTATCTGGAGCAGATTAAGAAATTAGACATCGACGCTTTTATCGTATCAGATCCGGGCATTGTGGATTTGATACAGGAGATAATTCCGAATGCGGAAATTCATCTTTCCACTCAGGCAAATATGACCAATTATCGTACCGCAAATTTTTGGTACAAAATGGGTGTAAAGCGTCTGGTACTTGCCAGAGAACTGACATTTCCCGAAATTCGCGAAATCAGAAAGAATATTCCTTCCGATATGGAAATCGAGGCTTTCGTTCACGGAGCGATGTGCATTTCTTATTCGGGCAGATGCCTTCTGAGTAATTTTATGATTGAACGGGATGCCAACCGCGGCGCATGTGCTCATCCGTGCCGCTGGAAATACTCTTTGGTGGAAGAAAAACGACCGGGAGAGTATTATCCTGTGGAAGAGGACGGAAGAGGAACTTACATTCTCAATTCCCGCGACCTGTGTATGATTGAACATATCCCCGAGCTTGTAAATTCCGGTATTATGTCCGCAAAGATTGAAGGCAGAATGAAGAGCATTTTCTATGTGGCAACCATTGTGCATGCTTATAGAAAAGCCATTGACGCCTATTTCGCAGATCAGGAAAATTACCGTTTTAACGAAGAATGGATGAGTGAGCTGAAAAAAGTCAGCCACAGGGAATTTACCACCGGTTTTTATTTCCATCAGCCGACCAACAAGGATCAGAATTACCAGACCAGCGCCTATACCAGAGAATACAGCTTTGTGGGACTGGTAAAGGATTATGATGCGGAAACAGGTTTTGCGCTGGTGGAGCAGAGAAATAAGATGACATCCGGTGAGGAAATTGAAATTTTTGGACCCGATATGGACTATTATGCGCAGAACATCAGCGAAATGTACGATGCGGAAACAGACGAGAAACTGGAAAGCGCGCCGCATCCTCAGCAGCTGCTCCGCATGAAGATGGATAGACCTGTAAAAGCAAACTATATGCTTCGCAAGAAGAAGTAATCCGGCCGAAACAATTTACAGGGAGGCGGCAGTGTTGGCATCATTGTTTTTTCTAAAAAAAGCCGCTGCAGCCGTTTTATCTGTTTCTGACGGAAATAATTTATAGAGGTATAACATTCAAGATTAGATATATGATTATGATTGGAGATGATTTTTTATGACACCGGACCCCAGTAGTCTGCCTGTAGAAGCAAAAATTATTTTTATGATCCTTGCGATGTTTATCAACGGAATCATCGTTCTGGTAAATACAGCCATGAATTCTGTCAACAGAAGTAAAATCAGACAGATGGCAGATGATGCGCATGACGGGGCAAGGAGGCTCAGCAGCCTTCTTTCAGCGCCTATTGAATATCGGTTCACCAACCGGCTTCTTAGCTATGTATTTATTGTAATCGGTCTGTATTTTGCCTTTGCGCTGCCTCAGCACCCGATTCTGTCCGCAGTGATTTATGTAGCTGTTACAATTGCTTTCAGTGAGTATTTTACAAGAAAACTGGCGCAGCAGCACAGTGAAGGAATTGCCCTGGCTTTTGCCGGTATGGAAAAAGCCCTGGTTCTTCTGCTGAAACCTTTTGTAATGGTTCTGACACTGGCTGCAAATCTTCTGCTGAAAATTTTCCGTCAGGAGACTAAGGTGGAGTACAGCGGCTATTCGGAGGAACGGGTTATGTCCATGCTGGAATCCGGACAGCAAAGCGGCGCAATCAAAGAAGAAGGCAAGAAGATGATCAACAGTATTTTTCAGTTTGACGACGAACTTGCCTATGAGATTATGACGCCGAGAACAGATGTATTTTTAATTGACATCAATGATCCGCCGGAAGAGTATCTGGACGAGCTGATGGAACTGCGGTATTCCAGAATTCCCGTCTGTGAAGATGATACGGATAACATTATCGGGATTCTTCATATTAAGGATTACCTGATTAAAGCAAGAAATGAAGGCTTTGACAAGGTGGATATCCGTTCCATTCTCAGAAAACCGTATTTTGTACCGGAAACCAAGAATATTGACTCCCTGTTTTTCGAACTGCAGATTGAAAAACAGCATATTGCGGTTCTCATTGACGAATACGGAGGCTTCAGCGGCATTGTAACGATGGAGGACCTGGTGGAAGAAATTGTCGGTGACATTGAAGACGAGTACGACGAAGAGGGCCATATCATAGAAAAGATTGACGACAGCAACTATCTGGTTGACGGCAATGCATATCTCAGCGACCTCAGTGAAGAAACGCTGATTAACCTGGAATCCGAAAACAGCGAGACCATCGGCGGATTCATCATCGATATTCTGGGAGAAATTCCGGAAGAGGGCGATGAAAATCGGGAAGTTACTTTTGAAAACTATATTTTTACGATTCTGTCCGTAAAGGAAAGAAGAATTGCAAAAGTAAAGATAGAGATTCTCCCGGAAGCGCCTGAAAACGCAGAAGAAACGGTTACAGACATAACTGACAAGTAATTTAAAGCGGAATATATGGCGGAAGGATTAACCTTTCCGCCATAATTTATCTTACAGATGATTCTTAAAGCTTTCATTTCAAAACATTGCATCCGTTTGATTTCGAAGAAACGGACTTTATTTTGAAGTCCGAGCGGAAGCAAAGAAAAAGAAAAGTGAAAGAACGGTAAAACTAAAGGGCACGACAGCTCGACTACAGCCTCCTTTTGTGGTATAATTCAGTATTATGCAATCACGAAGGGAGGCTTCTTTTATGAGCAAGCAGAAGCCTGAAAATATAAAAAAACATATATGTGTCGGTATGCTGGCCCATGTGGACGCCGGCAAAACAACGCTGTCCGAAGGCATCCTTTTTCAAAGCGGCACCACCAGATCTCTGGGTCGTGTAGATCACGGCGACGCCTTTCTTGACACTTATGAACTGGAAAAAGACAGAGGCATTACCATTTTTTCAAAGCAGGCGGTATTTACGCTGGGTGAGGGCGCAGAGCAAAAGTCAGTAACACTGCTGGATACTCCGGGACATATGGATTTTTCCGCGGAAACCGAACGAACTTTACAGGTTCTTGATTATGCGGTGCTGATTATCAGCGGACCTGACGGAACCAAAGGACAGGTACAGACTTTATGGCAGCTTCTTGACCGCTACAAAGTTCCTGTTTTTCTGTTTATAAACAAAATGGATCAGCAGGGTACAGTGCTTTCCGATGTTATGGAGGAACTTCAAAAGAACTTAAGCAGCCGGTGCGTTCTTGCCGATTCAGAAGAATTCTTTGAAAAAGCTGCTCTGTGTGATGAAGAACTTCTGGAAACTTATCTGGAAACGGGAACTGTATCACAGAAGGCTTTAGCGGAGCTTGTCAGAGGGAGAAAGCTGTTCCCATGTTTTGCGGGTTCTGCTTTGAAGATGGAAGGCATCGATGAATTTCTCGCAGGACTTAACAGCCTTACTGTATGCGGAAAACATCCCGAGGAATTCGGCGCAAGGATTTATAAAATCAGCAGAGACGAACAGGGAAACCGGCTGACGCATATGAAGATTACAGGCGGCACTCTTTCTGTAAAACAGCAGATCGGCGAAGATAAGGTTAATCAGATCCGCATTTACAGCGGCCGGAAATTTGCGGCAGTGCAGTCGGTATCTGCCGGCGCTGTCTGTGCTGTAACTGGTCTTTCCGATACCTTCTGCGGACAGGGGCTTGGCTTTGAACCGGCAGGCAGAAAGCCTTATCTGGATACAGTACTGAATTATCAGGTGCAGCTTCCCGAAGACTGGGAGATGCAGGAAGCCTTCAAAAGTTTTCAGCAGCTGGAAGAGGAAATACCGGAGCTTCACGCGGCATGGGATGCGGAAACGAAGCAGCTGACGGTTCGTATGATGGGAGAAATTCAGGGAGAAATCCTGAAAAAAGTGACAGAAGAGCGCTTCGGCAGAAAAATCGATTTTGGAGAAGAAAAAATTCTGTACAGAGAAACCATTACAAAGACGGTGGAAGGTGTCGGTCATTTTGAACCGCTCAGGCACTATGCAGAAGCTCATATTCTGATGGAACCGCTGCCCGCAGGAAGCGGCGTGATCTTTGATACAGCCTGCAGTGAAGATGAGCTGGATCGAAACTGGCAGAATCTGATTCTGACGCACCTGGCGGAACGACAGCATCCCGGCGTGCTGACCGGCGCACCGGTTACGGATATAAAGTTTACGCTGGTTTCCGGACGAGGTCATCTGAAACATACGGAAGGCGGAGATTTTCGTCAGGCGACTTACCGGGCTGTGCGCCAGGGACTTCGCAAAGGGGAAAGCGTGCTTCTGGAACCTTATTACAAATTTCGTCTGGAGCTTCCTTCCGATTATGTAGGCAGAGCTATGAATGATATTCAGAATATGTCCGGAACCTTTGAACCGGCAGAAAGCTTGGGAGACTTTTCCGTACTGACGGGAGATGCGCCCGTAGCAGAAATGAACGGGTATCATAAAGATGTGATTTCTTATACGAAAGGCCGCGGCAGGCTTTACTGCAACCTGAAAGGATATTTTCCATGCCATAATCAAGAGGCGGTTATTTCCTCGTCGGGTTATAATCCCGACAGGGATATTGAAAATCCCTGCGGCAGTGTATTCTGCAGTCACGGCGCCGGCGTCAATGTACCGTGGAACGAAGTGGAGGATCATATGCATATTCCTCTTTCTTACAGTCCGAAAGAGGATAAAGATTCCGCGCAGAATGCTGCTCATATTCCCAGTCACCGGCGCAGCTACAGCGATGAGGAGCTGGAAGCAATCTTCAGACAGACTTATGGCATTTCGGGAAGAGACAACAGTAAATTCAGAAAAACTTCCCGCATAATCCGGGCAGACACAGGCATTTCCGGACCTAAAGTGCAGAGCGGCTACAATAAAGCAGATGCAGAAGAAGTGCTTCTCATCGACGGCTATAATATGATTTTTGCCTGGGAAGAACTTTCCGATATGGCGGATCTGAGTCTGGAAAGCGCCAGAAATCTTCTGATCGAGACTTTGTGCAGCTATCAAAGCTACTGGGGCAAACGGATCATCGTGGTATTTGACGCCTACAGACAGCCGGGTAATATCGGTATGACCGAAAACATTTTGGGAGTGGAAGTGGTTTACACAAAAGAAGGGCAGACTGCGGACCAGTATATTGAAAAATTTGTACTGGAGCATGTAAAAAAGATGCGGATTACTGTAGCTACCTCCGACGGTCTGGAACAGATGATGATTTTCGGACAGGGCGCCCTTCGTATGAGCGCAAGAGAGCTAAGGCAGAAAGTACTGGATACCGAGCGGGAAATCAGGGAAAAGCATTTGGGAAAGTAGTTATCTTAAATGAAAAGCTGCGTCTTAAGGTGGGAGTAACGGTTCTAAAAAGCCGAGACGGATGATATACGGGATTTATCCGTTAAGTGCGCAGCAATGTCACGAATAATACACAATATTCGTGACATGGAACACATTCTAACCATAATGAAAAGAAAAATGGTTAGAACTTGTGCCGAATAGATTATAATATTCGGGACAAATGCCTTTAATACTCTTGAAAAAGGTCGGTTACTGTACCATTTTCCATAAATTTTCTATTCATTCTAATCGAATTATTGACAAGAACGAATAGAATGAGTAGAATGTGAGTAGAATAAATTCAGGAGGCGGTCGACACAGCATACAGTTACCTGAAAGCAAACCGTCATGCAATCAGCGGCAGTATCAGCCTGACCGAAAAAGACTATATCGTGAACTATCAGGATCTGAACGGCCTCGGCATGTCAAAATCTATGACACTGCCGACATTGATTGCGCTGTGTTCTGCAGCCCTTTCAAAACCTGCGCTCAGCGGACTTGTCGTCCTTGGAGATATTACCATCAGCGGTACTGTGATGAAGGCAGAAAACCTTGCAAACACGCTGCAGGTATGTTTGGATTCTGGTGCAAAGAAAGTGCTGCTCCCGATTACCAGTGCAGTAGATATTGGTTCTGTGCCTTCAGATCTGGTCGGCGCATTCAGCCTGATTTTTTATACCACGCCTCAGGAAGCTGTGTTTAAAGCTCTGGGGGTAGAATAGCGAAAGACAAAAAACAGAGAGCACTTCAAGCTGAAAGTTCAGTTCGAGGTGCTCTTTTAATACGGTCATTTCCCCATTCTATATAAAAATCTTGATTTCGTGCAAAATGGCAATGATAAAACCTCTGATTTCGTGTAAAATGTAGATATGAATCATTTTGATTTAGTGATTTAAACGGAGGAATACCTATGAAAATACTTCACACTGCGGATCTTCACATCGGAAAGCTGGTGAATGGCTTTTCTATGTTATCCGATCAGAAATACATACTGGAAGAAATTCTTAAGATTACAGACAGGGAGCAGCCGGACGTATTCATTATCGCAGGAGACGTCTATGACAAATCCGTACCGTCTGCCGAGGCGGTTGCGCTTTTTGACGATTTTCTCTGCCGGCTTGCAAAGAAAAATCTGCATATCTTTATCATCAGCGGCAATCACGATTCCGCGGAGAGAATTGCCTTCGGCGGCAGACTGATGGAACAAAGCGGAGTTCATCTGTCGCCGGTTTACAGGAAAGGAATCCGTCCGGTTGTGCTTGCTGACGAGCATGGACCGGTAAATTTTTATCTGCTTCCCTTCATCAAACCGGTTCATGTGCGGATGCAGTTTCCGGAAGAGGAAATCAGAACCTATGCCGATGCTGTGCGCACAGCCGTAAACGGCCTTCTCATAGACTGCGCAGAGAGAAATGTGCTGGTAACCCACCAGTTTATCGCGGGAAGCGAGCGTTCCGACTCCGAAGAAATGTCTGTAGGCGGAACTGACAGTATTCCGTCATCGGTTTTCGATAATTTTGATTATGTCGCCTTAGGTCATATTCACAAACCCCAGCGGGCAGGGCGGGAAACTGTAAGGTACAGCGGTTCTCCGCTGAAATACTCTATTTCCGAAGCATCCCACAGCAAGTCTGTCACCATCGTTGAGCTGGGTGAAAAAGGAGAGGTTCGGATCAGCACAGAAAGCCTGAAGCCCCTTCGGGATATCCGTGTTATGAAAGGAACTTACGATGAACTGATGCATAAAGGTTTTTACAGCGGCTTTCATACAGGTGACTACTGCCATGTGATTCTGACCGATGAAGAAAATATTCCAGACGCTCTGCGTAAAATGCAGACGGTTTATCCAAACATTATGAGGCTTGATTATGACAACCTTAGAACGCAGAACAGGCAGAGCCTGATTTCCGATGAAAAAAGCGATGAGAAACCGCCTCTGGAACTTGTAGAGGATTTTTACAAACTGCAGAATAACAGTCCTCTTACAGATTCGCAGAAATCTTTTGCGGAGCATTTAATCGAAACAATATGGGAGGAGAGAACATGAGACCGACAAGACTGACTGTATCTGCATTCGGACCTTATGCAGACAAAACAGTTTTTGATATGGACAAGCTGGGTAAAAAAGGTCTTTACCTGATTACAGGCGATACCGGAGCGGGAAAAACCACCATTTTCGACGGAATTGTGTTTGCTCTGTACGGAACTGCCAGCGGTAAGGCGCGCAGCGGCGACTATTCTATGATGCGGAGTAAATACGCAGAAGATGATGTTCCGACTTTTGTTGAGCTGGAATTTGAATATCGGGGGAAAAAGTATCGGATTAAGAGAAATCCCGAATATCTGCGGCCTTCTAAACGGGGCAGCGGTATGACTACGGAAAAAGCCGAGGTGGAGCTTTTGCTGCCTGATGGACAGGTTATCACAAAAAATAGGGAAGTCAGCGCAAAAATTGAAGAAATTCTGGGTCTCGACACCAGTCAGTTTATGCAGATTGTGATGATCGCCCAGGGAGAGTTTCAAAAACTGATTTATGCGGAAACCAAAGACCGCCGTGAAATTTTCCGTAAAATATTCGGAACAGATCTTTACCGGCGTTTTCAGGACTCTGTAAAAAAAGAAGCTTCCGATCTTTACCGCATTTGCGGGGACTTGAAAAAAAGTATAGAGCAGTACATTGCCGGCGCCGTCTGTGCATCGGACGGCATATATGCCGCAGAGCTTGAAAAAGTAAAATCCGGAGAACTTCTGTTTTCCGATGCCGCGGCACTTTTGCAAAAGATTACGAAAGAGGATGCGGTATCAGAAGAAAAAAACAGCGAGCTTCTTGAAAACGCAGAGCTGTCCCTTTCCCGAATTTCCGAAAAACTTGGGAAAGCCGAACAGGCAGATGAACTGCGCCGCCGTCTTGATGACCTGCGGAAAGAACTGGTAAATGCCGAGAAAGCGGAAAAAAATGCAGCGGAAATCTTATCTGAAGAAAAAGGAAAAGAGCCTGAGAGAAACAGGCTTACTGCGGAAATTACTATCCTTGAAAACGATTTTCCGAAGTTTGAAGAGCTGGAACAGCTGAACATACAGTTAAACGAAAAGAATAACAGACTGCAGGAGCTTACCTTACTTAAGGAGCAGGCAGAAGAAAATGACGAAAATCTGACAGAGCAACTGAAGTCCGCAAAAGAAGAATTTTCAGGGCTGCAGGATGCCGCACTTATTTTAACGCAGCTTGTGCAGAAGCAAAATGCTTTGTCTGAAAGAGAAAAAACAATTGAAGAGTTCGAAAGTCTGCTCCGCGAAAAAGAGTCTGCCCGCAGAAACTACGAAAAAAACCTTGAAACATATATAGAGGCTTCAAAAAGTGCCGCAGAAAAAGAGGACACCTACAACGCAATGTATCGGCTGTATCTTGACGAGCAGGCAGGCGTTTTGGCAAAAAAGCTTATGCGGGGACAGAGATGTCCGGTTTGCGGCTCATTGGAACATCCTGCACCTGCAGTACCGGCAGAAAATGCACCGACAAAAGAGGCGCTTGCACAGATGAAGGAGGCTGCGGAAACCGCCGGGAAAGACGCTGCAAACCTTAGTAAAGAAGCGGCTTCTCTGAAAGTCCGGATCGAAGAAAAAGAAAAAGCCGTCTTAAAATACGCAGAAAAGCTTTCATTAACCTGTCCGGCAGATACACTTTCTGAAGCGGCGGACAGTTTTTTGAAACAGAACAGGAAAGAGATGGCAGAAAACCGAGAACGGATTTTAGATGCGGAAAAAAGATGCAGCCGCCGTGATACTTTGAAACAGGAAATACCGAAGACAGAAGAAGAACTGACTGCGCTGCGGCGGAAGAAAACAGAAGCAGAAACAGAAGCGGCAGCTGTAAATTCAGGACTTGCAGAGCTTTCGGAGCGAAGAAATAAACTGGCGGCTTCTCTGCGTTTTGCGGATAAAAAATCTGCGGAAAAAACCCTTTCCGATCTTTGCCGCAACTTGGAGCAGATGAACAGGACCCTTGCAAAGGCGCAGCAAAACCATTTAGAAGCCTCTTCAAAGGTACAGGAAATTTCGGGAAGCATCCGAACCGTCGAGCAGCAGCTGAAAACGGGGGAAATTTACGATATTACTCAGCTGAAAGAAGAAAAATCACAGCTTACTGCCGAAAAGGAAAGACTTCTGAAAGAGAAAGGCGAAATTTCTCACAGGCTTCTTACCAACAGGGAAATCCTTAAAAATACGGAAAGCAGAATCGGCGAGCTTGCAGAGACAGAAGAAAAATACCGGTGGATGCAGGCTCTTTCCGATACAGTAAGCGGCAGTATCAGCGGCAGGCAGAAAATCAATCTGGAAACTTATGTGCAGATGACTTATTTTGAAAGGATTATACGCAGAGCGAACATTCGTTTTCTGACTATGTCCGGCGGCCAGTACGAGCTGAAACTTCGCAGGGAGGATTTGAGCCTGAAAGGTCAGACCGGTCTTGAACTGGATGTAATCGACCATTACAACGGTACAGAAAGGAGTGTAAAATCTCTTTCCGGAGGCGAATCCTTCAAAGCCTCCTTGTCTTTGGCACTTGGGCTTTCCGATGAAATTCAGAGTTCCGCAGGAGGTATTAAACTGGATACTATGTTCATCGACGAAGGTTTCGGCTCCCTTGACGAAGAGTCTCTTCGTCAGGCGGTAAATACCCTGGCAGAGCTGTCGGACGGTGACCGCCTGATCGGGATTATTTCTCATGTAGGCGAGCTGAAAAACAGAATCGACAAACAGATTGTCGTTGCAAAAGATAAAAGCGGCGGAAGCCGCGCCCAAATTATCGGGGAATATTAAAATACTATTAAATACCCGTATAGATTCCAAGGAATCTTTGTACAAAAAAATACCAAAAAGTTACGAGAAAATGTCAAATGTTTACATCTCCCTTGATTTTACATTCAGTCTGTTGTATTGTTAAGCTTACCATCGATGGAACAGCTGAAACCGGTAAATAAGGAGTAAAACATGAAAACAGAAGAAAGATGGTTTCCGTTTTCCAACCAGTTGATGTTTTCTCTGGTTATGCGGGATAAAAACCGATGCAGAGCATTTTTGGAACGAATTTTTCCGGCTAAAAGAATCAAAGAGATTCATCTTTATGATGAAAAAGAAATTTTGAAAGAAACAGATAGTGTTACCGAAAGCACCGAAGAATTTAAAGCGGATTTTTCAGTAGAGACAGAACAGACAATTTTAAATCGTGAGTTCGGTAAAAGTGTGCGGCTCGATGTACTTTTTGAAGGAAATGATTCTTGGTTTGATTTTGAGCTACAGGCTGATAATCGGGATGATCTTGCAAAACGCAGCAGATATTATCATGGGATGATTGATACGAAACTGCATAGAAGAGGACAGTATTACAGCGAACTTCGTCCGTGTTATGTCATCTTTTTGTGCTGTTTCGATTTGTTCGGACAAGATGAGCCGGTATATGAGTTCGAATATTATGATGTAAAAAAATCCTTGCGGCTCGGAGATGAAAGTTATACAATATTCTTAAACAGTAAGAGTAAAAAGAAAGATATTTCGCCGGGATTAAAGGCTTTATTCGACTATGTTAACGGCGGAATTCCAAAACCGGGTAAAGATGCCCTGGTAGATGATATTCACAGAGAAGTTATAAAGTGCAATCATGATAAGGAGGCGATGAAAATTATGACCATTGAGGAAGAAATCAGAAATCGCGAATACATGGCAAGAAAGAAAGCTCTTATTGAAGGCGAGCAGCGTTATAATATGCTGGTTAAGAAGCTGTTAGCCGCAGGGAGAACCGACGATCTTGCAAGAAGCACGGAAGACGAGGAATTCCGTAGGGAACTGTACAAGGAATTCAGTCTGTAATTTAACTCAAAAAAACTATCATATCCGCCTGTCCTTCTCATATAGTATAGAGAAAGGACAGGTATTTTTTATGAACCATTTTGAAAAAGTGTTCCGCTGCTTTCCGCTTTCTGTGCAGCAGCAGATAGAGGGACTTCCGGAGGAGATCAGAAACACCGTAGAAGAAATCCGTGTTTACAGAGGTAAACCGGTGCAGATTTTCGCAGGCGGACGCCGCTTTGAGCTTTGCGCAGACATTGAAAGCGGTGAGATACACGGACTCTTAAACAATCTGATGAAATTCTCTTATTATGCTTATGAAGAAGACATTGCGAAGGGGTTCATTACTATCGACGGCGGACACAGGGTCGGAATCTGCGGGAAGGCTGTTGTTGAGAAAGGGCGCGTCACCATGCTGAAAGATATCAGCTCTCTGAACATCAGATATTCCAGAGAAATTCCCGGCTGCAGCGACAGTCTGCTGCGGTATTTGATAAAGCCGGACGGCACCCTTTGCAATATGCTGATTATTTCGCCTCCGGGCTGCGGTAAAACGACATTACTTCGGGATATTGCAAGGAACTTAAGTATGAGGGACTATAAAGTCGCTATCTGTGACGAGCGTTCGGAAATTGCCGGTATGGCAAGCGGTGTCAGTCCGTATACTTTCGGAACCATGGTCGATGTGCTGGACGCCTGTCCGAAAGCGGAGGGAATGCGCATGCTGGTGCGTTCTATGTCTCCCAATGTTGTAATTGCAGACGAGATAGGAACAGAAGATGATGCCGAGGCCGTAAAAAACTGTATTTTCTGCGGAGTTTCCGTTGTTACCACCATTCACGGCGCTTCTTTTGAAGACCTCTCCAAAACCGACCTTTTTGAAATGGCAGAGAAACATATTTTCGATTATCTGGTATTTCTGTCCGACAAACCGTCTGCAGGAACAGTAAAGGAGGTGTGTCGTGGTTAAACTTACGGGGATTCTTCTTGCTGTCATCGGCTGCAGCGCAGCAGGACTTATGAAAGCCTCCAATCTGAAAGAGCGGAAGCGGCTTCTTCTTGATTTCAAGAATCTGCTCCTGCACATTTCCACAGAAATCAGCTATTTTAAGGAGCCTCTGCCGCAGATTTTCCGGCGTCTTGCCGCTGAAACGGAAGGAGAGAGCGCAGAGCTTTTAAGAAACTGCCTGACCTCCTATCTGACCTGCGAAAGCTCTATGAACTGTAACTGGAAAAAAGCTGCGGACATTGTTTATAAAGAAACGGCCCTGACGGAAGAGGATCTTGCTATCGTCAAAAAATGCGGGGATTTTCTCGGGCAAAGCGATTATAAGGGACAGCAGAATCATTTCGAGCTGCTGCATAACCGGCTGGACGGACAGATTGCGGAAGCTGCGGAGGAAATCCGCACAAAAGGAAAGATGTACAGCAGGCTCGGAATGTCCGCGGGCTGTATCATTGCTGTCGTTATGATGTAAAGGAGGATAAAAACTTGGGTATCAGTGTGATTTTTAAAATAACGGGAATCGGAATCTGCATTGCGCTTTTGAATCAGATTCTGATTAAAGCAGGCAAGGAAGAAATGGCAATGATGACAACACTTGCCGGTGTCATTATCGTTTTGGTGATTATTGTCAAAATGCTTGCCGAATTCTTTGAAACCATTAAAGTATTTATGGAATTTTGATTTATGGAGATTGTAAAAATCGCAGCGCTGGCACTTTGTGCAGTGATTCTGATAGTCCTTGTAAAAAATTACAAGCCGGAATTCGGGGTCTTTACCGCGCTCGGATGCAGTATTTTGATTCTTTACTTTCTGACCGACAGTTTGAAATATGCATTTTCCTATATTTCAGGGCTTTATGAACGGCTTGACTGCGGAAAGGGATATTTCCCCATCATTATCAAAGTGCTGGCAGTCGCATATATTACGGAATTCACTTCCCAGCTCTGCAGAGATTCCGGGGAGAATTCCATTGCCGCAAAAGTGGAGCTTGCCGGAAAAATTATCATTTTCTGTATTGCTGTACCGGTATTTGTTTCGATTCTGAATCTGGTGGAGGAGCTGTTGTAATTACGATGGATTTTGATGAAATTGTTAAAAAACAGATGGATAACCTTGTCGATGAAGAAAAAACCGATATGCTTTCAGATTATGCGGGAAATCTTTCGGGCGGCATATCCGATCAGTTCACCTTGGACAAAATCGTTGACGCGACACTTTCAGGAGAGAGTATCTTTGACTCTGAGGAAATGATCGAAAGTCTGAAGGCTCTGTTTCTGTATGAAATAAAAGCTGCGCTGGTAGTCGGTATTGAAATTCTCACCGTATGTATTGTAATCGGACTTTTGAAAAACCTGTCCGGCTCATTCGGAAGAAAAGGTGTCAGCGATATTGCGGGACTTGTATGCAGCATTGTCATTATCGGTCTTGCTGTGACAAACTTTGATACGGTATATCAGCTTACAGCCGACTCCATCGGTACAATTGCATACACTATGGAAATTCTGCTTCCTGTGCTGGTTACAATTCTGATTTCTATGGGGCAGGTTACGACAGGAACTGTAATGAGTCCGTTTCTGCTGACTGCGATTACTGTTTTTCAGGCATTGATTAAGAATATGATACTCCCGGGTATTTTTATTTCTACTGTGCTGAGTCTGCTGAATTGTTTAACAGAAAAAGATTATGTAAACGGGCTTTCCAAGTTTATCAGACAGGCGTCGCTGTTTCTGACCGGAATTATTCTGACTTTAATGTCCGGTATGATTGCCATACAGGGACTGATTACAAAGACCGCAGACGGTCTTCTGATGGGAACGGCAAAGTATTCTTTAGATGCATTTATCCCTATTGTCGGCGGTTTTACCGCAGATACAGTTGAACTGTTTTTAAAGTGTATGGGTTCTATAAAAAGCGTTGTAGGTATTTTCGGTATTCTTCTGATTGTGGCACTGGTCCTGACACCGATTGTAAAAATACTTGCGGTTGCCGTTATCTATAAAATCACCTCACTTCTTATCGAACCTGTAGCGTCGAAAAAATTGTCGCAGAGTGTATCGGATATCGGTACTTCGCTGATTGCAATGGGAGCAATTCTGTTCTTTGCTTCGCTGCTGTTTATTATTTTCATCACATCTGTTATCAGTATGGGAGGAAAAATGTGAACGAAGTGATCATTTGGATAAAGGACATTTTTATCGTTATTTTGTCGATTACTTTTATTGAAATACTGATGCCGGAAGGAACGATGGCAAATTATCTGAAGTTTATTTTTTCTATTATCGTTCTTGCCGTAATTCTGTCTCCGGTCAGCAGTTTTCCGGCATAAAAGACAGAAGGCGGGAATATTTTAAAATAGACATAAAGAGGGCATTATGTTTGGGAAAATTCAGTTTACAAAAGATACGGCTGTAAAAATTATTACGGCAATTATCATTTCATCGATCTTCCTGCTGACAGTCAGCGTTCTGACGGATCCTGACGACAGCAGAAAACAGATTTCCGATGACAACGGCGCTTCTGAGGCTGCCTTATGCAGCTTTCTGTCCGATGTTAAGGGGGTGGGTGAGGTCAGTGTTATGATAGAATATGGGGAAAAAGGTATGGTTTCCGGTGTTATCGTCACTGCTCAGGGAGCACACGACCCCGTAGTGAAAAACGATATCGCAAAAGGGGTTGCTACTTTGTTCGACATACCTGTTTCCAGTGTAATGGTATTTGAGAAAAATCAGGAGGAAAATGAAAATGAAAACAAACAGCAAGAGTAAATCCGGATTCAAAGGTTTTTTTAATAAAAAAGAAAATATTGTGATTACCGCTGTAGCGCTGGTATTCTGCGCAGGTCTTGTGGTGACGGAAATGAAAGCAGGAGAGATTCCTCTTCACGACGGAGATGTTCTTGTAGACAGCCGTAATATCGCAAAAGAGGAAGAAAGCGGAGAATTTCCACCGGAAAATTCCGAGGAAAGCAGCGGGTTGACCGAGGAAGGAAACGGTGCGGATGAAGACGGTGAAAGCGGCAAATCGGCAGCCGGCAGCGACGTTTTTTCTGCACAGCGGGCAAAGCTGGAAATGGAACGCAGCGATTTAATCGGAAAATATGATGATACCATTAAAAATTCCACAAACGATGCCGAAAAGAAGAATGCGGTGGCAAGCAAGGAAAAATTGACCGATTATATGGAGCAGGAAGTTGCTGTAACGAATATTATTTCCGGAAAAAATCTGCCGGACTGCCTTGTGATTATTACTGACAGCACCGTAACCGTTACAGTCGATGAACGGGATCTCGATCAAAACACCGCGGCAAAAATCTGCAGCATTATTATGGCAGAAACAGGACGTTCTGCCGACAAAATCGTAATTCAAAGCAACTATTAAACATTGATAAACAGAGGATATGATGTTATAATGGTTTTAACAATCGTATCAGCGCTTTGGCGCTGCTGCGGCGTTGCCGTAAGGTAAAAACCATTGAAACACAGCCCAAGGCAAGATGCCGTGTTATAATGGTTTTGAAGATTATACCGGCGCTGCCGCAAGGTAAAAACCATTGAAACACAGCCCGAAGCAAGATGCTGTGTTATAATGGTTTTGAGGATTACATCGGCGCTGCCGCTTGGTATACAAATAATTTCAAGGTGGATTTAATATGCAGCAGGAGAATTTGGGGACAATTAAAATATCCGATGATGTGATTACAGCCTGCGCTGCCGGAGCTGTTTCACGAATCGAAGGGGTCAGCAGACTTGCCGCAGGCTTTACGGATAATCTTTCCATCAATATACTCGGCATTGAACCCGGCGGTAAAGGAATCAAGCTTTCCAGAGACGATGATATGATTTCCCTCGATATTTATGTAATCGTGGAATACGGAGTCAGGATTCCGCAGCTTGCCTGGGAAATCCAAAGCTGCGTAAAAAAAGAAATCGAATCCATTACAGATGAAAAAGTAAAAGAGGTTAATATACATGTGCAGGGCGTAGACCTGCCCGGAGAGGAAGACGAAAGATAAATGACAAGAAAAGAAGCAAGAGAATTTATGATGCAGGTATTTTTCCAGATGGAAGCATCTGCAGACTTTGATGTAAATAATCAGACAGACTATATGAACCCTCGGAAACTGGCAAATCAGAAGGATTACTGCAATGATCTTTATTCCCTTTTGTGCAATAAGAAAGAGGAACTGGATACAAAAATTTCCGAATACAGCACCGGCTGGAAACTGGAAAGAATGCCGAAGACGGATTTGGCAGTGCTGCGCCTTGCAGCCTGTGAGCTTCTGTATATGACCGATATTCCGTCAGCGGTTTCTATCAACGAAGCTGTTGAACTTGCGAAAAAATATGGTACAGCCGATTCGGCAGGCTATGTGAATGCTATTTTGGGAAAGATTGCGGAGAATCGGAATGCGTAGAATTTCTATCGGCATTGATACGAGCAATTACAAGACTTCCGTGGCAGCTGTCGACATAGAGGAAAATATACTCTGCAATCTGCAGCAATATCTGAGCGTAAAAAAGGGCGAGAGAGGACTTCGGCAGTCTGTCGCTCTTTTTCAGCATGTAAATAATCTGCCCGACCTTTTAACACAGCTTTTTGAAACTCTGAGAGCCGGCGGAGAATATACCGTAGACTGCATTGCAGTCTCTGAAAAGCCAAGAACTGTAGAAGGCTCCTATATGCCGTGTTTTCAGGCAGGTCTTTCCGCAGCAAAGAGTCTTGCAGCCGCCCTTGATGTGCCGTGTTTTTTCTTTTCCCATCAGGAAGGACATATTGAGGCGGCCCGCTTCGGCACGAACTTGCAAAACGCTCCGCGTTTTCTGTCCTTTCACTTTTCAGGAGGAACTTCGGAAGGACTTCTGGTTTCGGAAACAGATGACAGCAGGTTTGAGATTTCAATCGAAGGCGGCTCCAAAGATCTCGCTTTCGGACAGGTCTTGGATCGCATCGGCGTAGCGCTTGGTATAGCTTTTCCATGCGGACAGGCTCTCGACGAAATTGCGCTGAAATTGCAGAAAGAGGGCGGTATTTCTCCAAAGGAAAATCTGCTGCCGGTAATAAAATGCAAGGACGGATTCATCAATCTGTCGGGTATTGAAACCTGTTGTCAGAGACTTGCCGAAACTGTTGAAAAAGAAAGACTGGCAGCTATGCTGTTTGCCCGTCTTGCCCGCGCGATTTCCGAAATGACCGGACAGCTTTCGGAAAAACTGGGAATAGAAGACGTCCTCTTTGCCGGAGGCGTTTCTGCAAGCGGCTATATAAGAAATGAACTGAAGAAGGCTCTGCCTTCCCTAAATCTCTGTTTCGGAGATCCTGTCATGTGTACGGATAATGCGGCAGGCACTGCACTTTTGGGAGGAAAAGCAATATGGCGCTGAAACCTGTAACCGTTTCACAACTAAACGAATACATCGCAAGAGTTGTCGGCACTGATCCGCTGCTTTCTGCCGTGGTCGTAAAAGGAGAGATTTCCAACCTGAAGTATCACTCTTCCGGACATATATATTTTTCCATAATTGATATTGCAAGCAAAATCAACTGTTTTCTGCCGAAAGAATATGCAGAAACACTGCGGTATCAACTGGAAGACGGTATGGAGGCAACCCTGACCGGCGGTGTAAACATTTTTAAAAAGAACGGAACCTATTCTCTGTATGTACGCAATATAGAGATATCCGGCGAGGGCAGTCGGGCGTTAGCCTTTGAACAAATGAAAGCAAAACTTCAGGCAGAGGGACTCTTTGACAAAGCTCACAAAAAACCGATTCCCAAATACCCTGATAAAATCGGCATCATTACATCGCCTACCGGCGCGGCGGTAGAAGATATGTTAAAAATATTGAAAAGCCGAAATGCTTTAGTTGATGTAATTATTTTTCCGGTTCTTGTTCAAGGGGATGCAGCGGCAGCCGATATTGCCCGGATGATAGATTATGTAAACGATCATTTTTATGATATCGATACGCTGATTGTAGGCAGAGGCGGAGGTTCAGCCGACGATCTTTGGGCGTTTAACGAAGAATGTGTGGCAAGAGCTGTTTACAAGTCTCGTATTCCTGTGATTTCCGCAGTAGGACACGAAATAGACTTTTCCATTGCGGATATGGCCGCAGACCTTCGTGCAGAAACACCTACAGCTGCCGCCCAGCTTGCAGTTTCCGATACCGGAGAGCTTTCCGCGCGGCTTTGCGAACTTAAGGAAGCTCTGCATATACAGCTTTCCAACAAACTGATGTATCACAAGCTTCTGACGGATAATTTAGCTTCTGAAATGAAAAATGCGCTTACGGGCAGATTTTTGGAGCTTGCAAATACTCTGGAAAAGCATAAACTGATTTTGGAAGAGAATAATCCGAACAAAATATTGGAAAACGGCTACGCCGTCCTTTCAGACCGAAACGATCATATTATTTCTTCTGCAGGAGAACTCTCGGCAGGCGATCAGTATAAGATTTCCCTAACAGACGGTTTTGCCCGCTGTCTGATAACAGAGATAGGAAGTGACAGAATATGAATCAGAAAAAATTCGAAGAAGCCCTGAGCGGTCTTACAGAAATGAGTGAAAAAATCAAAGCGGGCAGTACGACCCTTGAAGAAGCGGTTGCCTGCTATGAAGAAGGTATGAAATACTACAGTATCTGCAGCGATATTCTGGAAAACGCAAAACAGAAGATTGAAATGTTTGAAAGAGAGGATTAAGCTATGATGAGGGAACACTACGATGAATACAAGGATATGATTAACGAATATCTTCTTGATTATATTCCCGGAGTAGATACCAAGAGCAGCGTGCTCTACGATGCTATGAAATACTCACTCACAGCCGGCGGAAAACGGCTTCGTTCCGTACTGCTTTTAGCTGCCTGCGAGTTTGCCGGCGGCGATGCAAAAGATGCGCTTCCTTATGCCTGCGCCATTGAGTATATCCACACTTATTCATTGATTCACGATGATTTGCCCGCCATGGATAACGATGACCTGAGAAGAGGTATGCCGACCAACCACAAAGTATTCGGAGACGGTATGGCGGTGCTGGCAGGCGACGGTCTTCTGACTACTGCCTTTGAGATTATGAACAAGGATATGTTTTTGTGTTTCGATAATCTTAACGAGCTGAAAAAAAGGCTCAACGCATCCTACACAATCGCAAAGAATTCCGGGGTACGGGGTATGGTTGCAGGTCAGGCTTCCGATATCGATTCCGAACACAAACAGTGTTCCAACGAAATGCTTGAATACATCCATATCAACAAAACAGCTGCGCTGATTGTAGCGGCTATCAGAGCCGGGCTGTATCTTGGCGGCGCCGATGCGGATATGATGAAGAATATGACCGTTTATGCAGAAAATCTCGGACTTGCTTATCAGATTGCCGACGATATTCTCGATGTCAGAGGAAATACCGAAGAAATGGGAAAAACCGCCGGGAAAGATGCTGCCAGTGAAAAAATCACTTATGTAGCCTTAAACGGTATGGAAGCATCCGAAGCCAAACTTCAGGAGCTGACAATGAATGCGGTATCCGCTATTGAAGAATACTATGACAACGCGGAGTTTTTCAGAGATTTGGTTCTGAAGCTGGAAAACCGTACAAAATAACACAGCACGGCATAATAAAGAGCAGCATATATCAGCTTTTTTAAGAATCCAGCATCTTCGGATTCTTGGCAGAAAATACATACAAACTATAACGGAGTATTTACATGGAGAAAAAACTGACACAGTATGATTTTCCTGCTGACCTGAAATATATGGATATCGGTCAGCTGGAGCTTCTTTCTGTTGCAATCAGAGAATTTTTAATAGAAAAAGTTTCAAAAACCGGAGGGCATCTAGCATCTAATCTGGGTGTTGTGGAGCTGACTTTAGCTCTTCATAAAATTTTTGACAGTCCTCGGGATAAAATCATCTGGGATGTAGGGCATCAGTCCTATGTACATAAAATTTTAACGGGAAGAGCAGATGAATTTGACAATCTGCGGCAGATGGACGGCATCAGCGGTTTTCCAAAAACCAAAGAAAGTATCCATGATGTTTATGAAACCGGCCATTCCAGTACTTCTGTTTCCGCGGCGGCAGGTATGGCTGCCGCAAGAGACATCAGAGGCGAGGATTACGAAGTGATTGCTGTCATCGGAGACGGTTCTCTGACAGGCGGTATGGCCTTTGAAGCGTTAAACAATGTAGGGGCTTCCAAATCTAAAATGATGGTGATCCTAAACGATAACGGCATGTCCATATCGAGAAACATCGGAGGCGTTTCCCAGCATCTTTCCAAACTGAGAACTTCAGATGGCTACTTGAAATTTAAGCGGAGCCTGAAGAAAAATCTGAAAAAAATCCCTGTCTTCGGCGAAGCTCTGGCACTGGATTTGGGTCATGTCAAAGACCGGGTAAAATATGCTCTGCTTTCCGGCGGTGTAATCTTCGAAGAGTTAGGATTTACTTATCTGGGTCCCATAGACGGCCACAATCTTTCGGAGCTTCTTGATGTTTTGGAGCTTGCACGACACATTAACGGCCCTGTCTTTATTCATGTCATCACGAAAAAAGGAAAGGGATACCGCACGGCAGAACAAAATCCGGATAAATTCCACGGCGTAGGACCTTTCGATCCGGAAACCGGCGCGCTGAAACAGTCTGCCGATATGACATATTCCAAGGTTTTCGGCAATACACTTTTAAAGCTGGCGGAACAAAATCCTAAAATTGCTGCAATTTCCGCAGCCATGTGCGATGCCACGGGACTTACTCCTTTTGCGGAGAAGTTTCCGAAACGATTTTTCGATGTCGGCATTGCCGAAGCTCATGCCGTAACATTTGCCGCAGGTCTTGCAAAAAACGGAATCAGACCGGTTGCGGCAATTTATTCATCTTTTTTACAAAGAGCTTACGACCAGATTTTAGAGGATGTATGCCTTCAGAATCTGCCGGTAGTTTTTGCGATTGACAGAGCAGGAATTGTAGGCGCAGACGGAGAGACTCATCACGGCGTGTTTGACCTGTCTTACTTGTCGTCTATGCCCAATATGACGGTGCTGGCGCCGAAAGACGGCACGCAGCTTGCTTCTGTACTGAAGTTTGCGATGACGCTTGACGGTCCCTGTGCAGTCCGTTATCCCCGCGGAGCCTGCAGCTTTAATGAAAATGCAGTTACACATTATGACGGAAAGAATATCAGACTCTTTGAAGGCACGGATGCAGACATCTGGGCTGTGGGAAAAATGGCTGAAACCGCAGAAACCGTTCGGGACATTCTTTCCTCAAAAGGTATTTCCGCAGGCATAGTGGATGTGGTTTCTGTAAAACCGCTGGATCTTTCCTGTTTCAAAAAAGGAATACCGGTTATTACTATAGAAGACAATATGCTGGCAGGGGGCTTCGGCGAAAAAATGCGCAGAAAAACCGGCGCAGAGAATATGCTGAACTTCGGCTGGCCCGATCAGTTTATAGAACACGGCGACTGCGGCAGTCTGTACAAAAAATACGGACTTGACGCAGAATCTATCGCAGAAAGGATTTGTGAATACCTTGAAAGAAAGGCTTGATACATTACTGGTAAAAAAGGGATTTTATCAGTCAAGAGAAAGAGCAAAAGCCGCAATTATGGCAGGTGTTGTTTTTGTGGACGGACAGAGAAGCGATAAGGCGGGCAATATGATAAACCCTGATACAGCGGAAATTTTTATTAAAGAAAATCTTTGTCCCTATGTAAGCCGCGGCGGATTGAAGCTGGAAAAATCCATGTCGGAATTCAGTCTCAACCTGCAAAATACGGTGTGTATGGATATCGGCGCATCCACCGGAGGTTTTACAGACTGTATGCTGCAAAACGGCGCTGAAAAAGTATATGCAATTGATGTAGGATACGGACAGCTGGACTGGAAACTTCGTAACGACCCGCGGGTAATCAATATGGAAAAGTGCAATGTTCGCTATCTGGACACGGATTTAATCAAAGAGCCGGTTGACTTTATCAGCATTGATGTTTCCTTTATCTCTTTGAAGCTGATTTTTCCGGTTGCAGAAAAAGTACTGGCGGAAGACGGAGAAATTGTCTGTCTCGTAAAGCCTCAGTTTGAAGCCGGCAGAGAGCAGGTCGGCAAAAAAGGCATCGTCAGAGATGGCTCCGTACACAAAGAAGTCATAGAAAATGTAATCCGCTACGGAGAAGAAAACGGTCTTTATCCCCATGGACTGACATTTTCACCGGTTACCGGTGCAAAAGGAAATATAGAATATCTTTTATATCTTTCCAAATATAAAGAACCATGCTATAATGTATCATGTATACAAGAGGTCGTTGAAAACTCTCACAAAGAGTTGGAATAGCCATTGTTGTTTCTATTTATGTTTAAAAAGGAGACCGAGAGAAATGAAATTATCAAACAAAGTGGAAGCTATGCAGTTTTCCCCAATCAGAAAATTCAACCCGATTGCACAGAAGGCCAAAGATGCAGGCAAAAAGGTTTATCATCTGAACATCGGACAGCCTGATGTGGAAACTCCGGAATGTTTCATGGAAGCAATCAAAAATTATGACAAGAGAGTTATTGCTTATGCTGAATCCGGCGGTATCACAGATTTACAGGATGCTGTCAGCGAGTATTTCAAAAATTACGGTATGGAAATCGGCAGAGGCGATATGATCGTTACCAACGGCGGTTCTGAAGCATTGACCATGACTTTCCTGTCTCTGTTAAACGAAGGTGACGAAGTTCTGATTGCAGAACCGTTCTACACCAACTATCACACATTTGCCACTTCTGCAGGCGGCAAAGTCGTACCGATTACAACTAAAGCAGAAGACGGCTATCATTATGCAAAGAGAGAACAGATCGAGCCTCTGATTACAGAAAAAACCAAAGCAATCTGCTGCATCAGCCCGGGAAACCCTACAGGTAATGTTTTAACAAGAGAAGAAATGGAACTGATCGGCCAGATTGCAAAAGAACACGATTTGTGGATTATCGCTGACGAAGTTTATAGAGAATTTGCTTACGACGGCAGAGTTGCAGGTTCCTTCGGACAGGTTAAGGAAATTGAAGACAGAGTCATCATCATCGACTCCGTTTCCAAGAGATTCTCCGCATGCGGCGCGAGAATCGGTCTGCTGATCTGCAAGAACCCTGAGTTCATCAAAAATGTTATGAAGATTGCGCAGGGAAGACTGTGCGTATCCACTGTGGATCAGATCGGTGCCGCTGCTCTGTTCAGACTGCCTGCTTCCTACTATGACGAAGTAAAGGCTGAATACTGCGGCAGAAGAGATGTAGCTTACGAAGAGCTGATGAAGATTCCGGGCGTTGTATGCCAGAAACCTGGCGGAGCTTTCTACACTACTGCGAAACTTCCGGTTGATAATGTAGAAGATTTCCTGATGTTCCTTCTGACCGAATTTGAAGATAACGGAGAAACTGTTATGTTTGCACCGGCAGAGGGCTTCTATGCTACACCTGGTCTTGGTAAGGATGAAATGCGTATTGCATATGTTCTGAATCAGCAGGATATGAGAAGAGCTGTTGAGCTGATCAGACTGGGTATCGAAGCTTACAACAAAAAACAGGGAAAATAATCTGTTAAAGATTGATATTTCCATACAGTATAACAAAATACATAAATACATACGGAGTTTATCCGGTATAAATGTATGAATGATGAAGCCGCAGAAACATTTTTGTTTTTGCGGCTGTTTTTTAATTGAAAGGTGAATCCGAAACAATATAGTAAAACTCCTGAGATATTTTATTATAAAAAAATATGTTCTTCGTTCTGTACAGCAAACCTTGTATACATAAACCAAATATTTAAAAAATTCTTGTAAAATTTTGTGTATAAGCGTACAATAGAATTCATAGAATATATTGCGGTCAGCAAGTATCTTTTCTGTAAACTTATATGGGAATCTGATATTTCTGTATAATACCAGATGTACTGCTTCCGCAAAAGAAAGGGAGAATCTTATATGGAATTAGTCAAAAGTATTAACAGTACGATTAATGACTTCGTATGGGGTGTACCGATGCTGTTTCTTCTGGTCGGTACCGGAATTATTCTTACACTTCGCACCAGAGGAGTTCAGTTCCGTAAATTCGGATATGCGATGAAGAACACTTTAGGTAAAATTTTCAAGAGAACAGAAGCCGGAGAAGGTGAAATCACACCGTTTCAGGCAATGAGTACAGCCCTTGCCGCAACAGTGGGAACCGGAAATATTGCAGGAATTACCACAGCAATTACGCTGGGCGGACCGGGAACGCTGTTCTGGCTGTGGATTACCGCGCTGATTGGCATGGCAACCAAGTATTCCGAAGTTCTTTTAGCCGTCAAATTCCGCGAAAGAAACGAAGAAGGTGACTGGGTAGGCGGCCCGATGTATTACATAAAGAATGGCCTCGGAAAGAACTGGAAATGGCTAGGAGCAGTTTTCTGCATTTTCGCAGCGCTTGCCACCTTCGGAATCGGCAATGCCGTGCAGGTAGGCAATATCGTAGGTTCGGTCAATACTGTAATCACTTCATTTGTACCGGATTTTGAAGGTCAGAAGGTTGTGAATGCCGTACTGGGTGTTATCCTGATGATCCTGGTTGCAATCGTGCTTTTAGGCGGTATTAAGCGTCTTGGTGCGGTTACCGAAAAACTGGTGCCTTTTATGGCGGTTGTTTATATTGTCACCAGTCTGATTGTAGTTATCTATTATGCGAAATATATCCCGGGTGTTTTTGCAGACATCTTTGAAGGCGCATTCTCACCGCAGGGTGTAACAGGCGGCGCAGTAGGCTCCATTATTCTGGTTGTTACATGGGGCGTAAAGAGAGGCGTATTCTCCAATGAAGCAGGTCTTGGTTCCGCTCCGATGGCACATGCTGCAACTTCTGAGACCGATCCTGTAAGACAGGGACTTTACGGTATATTTGAAGTATTTATGGATACCATCGTAATCTGTACGCTGTCCGGTCTGACTGTACTGCTCGCAGCAAAAGCAGGAACCATAGATTTTGTAATAGGTGTAGAGGGCGACACTTCTCTCAATGCGGCAGCACTTGGCACGGTATTCTCCGCAAAAGGCGGCGCGCTGATCATCGCAATCTGTCTGGCACTGTTTGCATTCTCTACAGTACTCAGCTGGGCGCTGTACGGAAGCCGCTGCATCGAATTCCTGATGGGAAGAAAAGCCGTAAGACCGTATCAGATTATCTTCATTGCCGTTGTATTTGTCGGCGCAACGATGCATCTTGATATGGCATGGGCGATTGCAGACACCTTAAACGGACTTATGGCGATTCCAAACCTGATTGCTCTTGTGGGGCTGTCCGGAGTTGTTGTAAGCGAAACAAAGAGACACTTTGCAGAAAAGAACAAGACACGGCTGTAGAATTCAAATCATACAGGATTTACAATTAAGATCGAGTAGGAGGGAGCGACTAACTCCCGTCCTCTCACACCACCGTGCGTACGG
>CALBGO010000036.1 GCA_937894585.1 uncultured Eubacterium sp. | reverse complement strand
TGTTGAGACAGCTGAATTTATGTTCAGCCACCCCAACATTTATTATAGAACCAAATAGATGGGATGTGTCATTTTGCAGTTTTATATTGTTTTGACCGGGATTATGTGGCAGGATTACTTTTAGTTGTTCTGTCTCGGCCTAATGTAATCTGTATCCTTATTCTGCTATTTCCCTAATTTTGACAGCTGCTGCCGGTAGTCAATCAGATTCTTTTCCAGAAGTTTCGGTGTATCCAGTCCGTAAGGACATTTTGCGGCACACTGACCGCAGTGAAGACATTTTTCGATGGCCTCCATTTCTGCCTGATGGGCTTCGTCCATATAGATGTCAATAGAAGCCCTTCGAATCATCAGAGACATTCTGGCGCAGTCATTGATTTTGATGCCGACAGGGCAAGGCATGCAGTATCCGCAGCCCCGACAGAATTCTCCACTGAGCTCTCTGCGTTCAGTTTCGATAAAAGCTTTCATTTCTTGATTCATGACCGGCGGATTTTTTTCACAGGCAAGGAATTGTTCCAGCTCTTCCATTCTCTGTACGCCCCAGATCGGAAGTACATTCTCAAACTGTGTCATAAAGGTGTAGGCTGCATCAGCCCGTTTGATCAGTCCGCCGCTCATGCCCTTCATGGCGATAAAACCCATATCGGCTTTTCTGCATTTTTCAGTTAGGGCGATTTCTTCATCTGATGCAAGATAGCTGAAAGGAAACTGCAGGGTTTCATAAAGTCCGGATTCGATAGCCTCAAGGGCAACGGTCAGGCGGTGATTGGTGATACCGATGTGGCGGATTTTTCCCTGAGCTTTTGCTTTCTGCATGGCTTCGTAAAGACCTGTGCCGTCATCCGGTTTCGGACAGAATGCCGGATTATGAAACTGGTACAAGTCCAAATAGTCAGTCTGAAGATCTGTCAGAGAGGTTTCCAGCTGAGCCCAAAACTGTTCCGTATCTGTACACATGGTTTTGCTGGCGATGTACACTTTGTCTCTGAGACCGCGGGCGCAGAGGGCTTTACCCAGCTTCTGCTCGCTGTCGGTATAAAATCTTGCAGTGTCAAAGAAAGTAATGCCGTTTTCATAGGCATGCATAATCAGCGCGTCTGCATCTTCAAAGGAAATCCTTTGAATCGGCAGAGCGCCGAAACCGTTTTTATTTGTTACAATTTCAGTTTTTCCAAGTCTGATTTGTGTCATAGTTTTTTAACTCCATTGTGAGATATAGTGATACGACTTGCACCCAGCCAATCGAGACAGGCTCTCTTGGGGTGCAAAAGCATAAGGTTCGTCTGCTCAATCGCATTTGCTCTTGGGACGAACCATAGTCGTAGAGTGCCACGCACTAAAGTGCTGCACTCCTGACAGGGAATCCACCTGCAATTCGCAGGCTCATTGGGTTAGGCCCCCCTAATTCTTCAAGCTCTGCAGTGGGGCAGGGATTCTGCCGCCTCTGTTAATCATCTTTGCGGGGGACTGGCTGCGCAGCGGCATGACAGGTCCGTAGCCGAGCAGTCCGCCGAAGTCCAGTTCCTCGCCTTCTTTCAGACCAATGGCAGGGATGACGCGGACTGCGGTGGTTTTGGAATTTACCATACCGATCGCCGCTTCATCTGCAATGATGGCGGAAATCACTTCGCTTGGTGTGTCGCCCGGAATGACAATCATATCAAGACCGACAGAGCATACCGCGGTCATCGCTTCTAATTTTTCAATGGATAAAACACCATTTCTTGTGGCGGCAATCATACCTGCATCTTCACTGACTGGAATGAAAGCGCCGGAAAGTCCGCCGACGCTGGAGGAAGCCATCACGCCGCCTTTTTTCACTGCATCGTTAAGCATAGCCAAAGCTGCGGTTGTGCCGTGAGCGCCGCACTGCTCAAGACCGATTTCTTCCAAAATGTGCGCTACAGAGTCGCCTACCGCAGGAGTCGGCGCTAAAGAAAGGTCTACGATGCCGAAAGGCACACCCAGCATTTCTGCGGCTTCCATTCCCACCAGCTGACCCATACGGGTGATTTTGAAGGCAGTCTTTTTGATAACTTCAGCAACCTCATTAATCGGCGCATCGTCAGGCATTTTGGCAAGAACAGAGCGTACAACGCCCGGGCCGGAAACGCCGACGCTGAGAACCGTATCCGCTTCTCCAACGCCGTGAAAAGCGCCTGCCATAAACGGATTATCTTCTACTGCATTGCAGAATACGACTAGCTTGGCAGCGCCGATGCACTGTTTGTCTTTCGTAAGCAGGGAAGCTTCGCGGACTTTTTCTCCCATAATTTTAACCGCATCCATATTGATACCGGCTTTGGTGGAACCGATATTAACAGAAGAACATACCAGTTCTGTCTCTGCAAGGGCTTTTGGGATTGCCTCAATCAGTTCTCTGTCACCGGCGCTGAAGCCTTTTTGTACCAGAGCGGAAAAGCCGCCGATGAAGTTGACGTCTACTGCGTGAGCCGCTTTATCCAGTGTTTTTGCGTATTTCACTGGGTCACCGCCGGATACGCCCACCAACATAGAAATCGGAGTAACGGAAATTCGTTTATTTACGATAGGAATTCCGTACTTCTTTTCGATAAATTCTCCGGTTTTCACCAGGTCTTTGGCGCGGCTTAGGATTTTGTTGTAAACCTTTTCACAGGATTTGTCAATATCGCTGTCAGCGCAGTCGATCAGGGAAATGCCCATGGTGATGGTTCTGATGTCTAAGTTTTCTTCCTGTATCATGGTAATGGTTTCTATGATATCGCTCATATTCAGCATATGTAATCTCCCTCCTTACCCTAAATTCTGTGCATGGAGTTGAAGATGTTTTCGTGCATAACATGTACCTGCATGCCGGGAACTTTTTCCGCAATGGATTTCTGCATCTGTTCAATCTGCATAGTGGCATGCGTAATGTCAATAATCATAACCATACAGAAGAAATCTTCCAGTACGGATTGAGTTACTTCGATTACATTGGCATTGGCCTGCGCACAGGCTGTGGAAACCTTTGCTAAGATACCGACCATATCTTTTCCGATGACGGTAACGACCGCTTTTGATGTTTCGTTCATAATTTGTCTCCTTTTATGCGTATTTGAAATTGGTTGTCCTGTAACTGATTATTTACTTTATATAATATGTTAAGATGAGGGTATTTTTCAAGAAAATATTTTTTATTTCGCCCCTGATGTCCTACCATATTGGAAAAACTTTTACTGTTTGAGAAGAAGTCTGCTTTTGTGCGGTGATTTTCGTTTAAGGAAAGGGCGGCAAGCTGTGCTTCCAGATCCTGCCTTGCAAGGTCGCCTTCTACCAGCTGTCTGAATGCCGGGTGAAAAGTTCCGCCGCAGGCTGCGTCTTTATCGGTTATGATATCGCTGCTCTTAAGCCCTACTCGGATGATACGGATTCCGGCGGAGTCCAGTATTCTGTACATCTTGCCGGTGCGGTAAACTGCTTCATCTTCGGAAAGCGGTACATAGTCTCCCGAAAGATACTGCTCGTAAAGCTTTGTATCCTTGATGATGACTGTCGGATAAAGCCGGGCGATCGAAGGGAGGATTTTTACTGTTTCCTCTGCGGAAAAGATGCAGCTTTCCAAAGAATCTCCGGGAAGTCCGATCATCAGCTGAATTCCCAAAGTAAGACCGCGGCTTTTTATCAGTTCTGCAGCCCGGTATACCGCGGCGCTGTCGTGTCCTCTGCCCGAAAGTTTGAGAACCCGGTCATCGAAAGACTGTACACCAAGCTCGATGATGTCTGTGTCGAAACGCAGCAGATTATCCAGAATTTCTTCATTTATATAGTCAGGTCTTGTGGACAGATGAATTTTGGAAATACGCCCTGCGTCTTTGTATTTTTTTGCGGCGGCAAGGTAGAGGGACTGTTCCTCCATGGGAAGCCCCGTAAAGCTGCCGCCGAAGAAGGCCGCCTCAATGACAGGAACACCGGCAGGTTCCAAAGTGGAGAGCCAGGTTTCTATGGTATTTTCTACATCAGAAGGCGTGACCGGCGCCGAATGGGCGGTGATTTTCTTCTGGTTGCAGAAAACGCAGTCGTTTGGACAGCCTTTATGGGGGATAAAGATGGGTATGATCGCATGTTTCTTCACTTGTCGCTTGCCTTTTCCTTTCATAGCTTCGGTTTATCCGCATCGTGCGGTACTTGCGTACCTTTGAGTACGCGCCGCTTCTCCCCGGTCACAAACCTGTGGGCCGGGATGAAATTTTGCAGAATCGGATGCCCCTTATCTCTGCTTGCTTTGCGCTGTTTACAGAATGGAGCCGATATCGGTCAGGTTAAACTGCGGAAACCACCTGCAGGTCAGGCCGCGGCTTTCGATGAAGTCGACGATTGCAGAAAAATCCGGATGACCGAACAGATCGCCGTGAAAGATAATTTCTTTTCCTACCCTGCCGCTTGCTCCGCCGATAAAGCCTGTATCGTAGCCGTCCAGACGGACAAACCCCGGAGCAACCCGAAGCACCGAGAGCTCCGGATATTTGCTGCAGGCCCTGATAATTCCTTCATCATAAGTGATAATCGATGTTTCGTCGACAACGACAACGCTGCATTTCGTATACCCCTGCTGTACATCGATGAGTGTCATACCCATTTCTTTGGCTGCAAGAAGAAGCTTTTCGCTGGTTGCAGATAATTTGTGAATAAAAAATCTTCCCGTACAGGCGGCGTTAAATGCCGCATCAGAGGGGTAATCTCTGCCTATGTCGCCTTTTTCTGCGAAGAAAAGCGGAGAACCGTCGCATGCGCCCATTTTACACAGAAAAATGTCCGGATGATTGCTGATACCCTTGTCCACAATCCCTTCGGAGGCGATGGTTTCCAATATATACCCCTTTTCAGAAAGGTACTCTTTCAGTCGGAGATTCGCATCTTTTGAAATATATAATCTGTTCATGGATTTATTTTATCATGAATAGCTCAGGAAAAAAAGAACAGATTGTACTTTCTTCGCATTGCTCTTGACTTTTGTCTTTGAAATATGGTTACATATTCTGTAGGAAAGATAAAACATGCGGTGATTTAATCAGGAAAGGCGGGCTTACTATGCAGAAAAACAATACTTTGATGACATCAGGGACCATATGGAAGGAGATCCTGTTTTTTTCAATTCCTCTGGTTTTGGGGAATCTTTTTCAGCAGCTTTATAACATTGTCGATTCAATTATTGTCGGCAATGTGGTGGGAAGTCACGCTCTTGCAGCCGTAGGCGCGGGCGGTTCTGTCATACAGCTTCTGATTGGATTTTGTATCGGCGCATCTTCGGGAGCCGGTGTGGTGACTTCTCAGTATTACGGTGCAAAAAATGAAGAGGGAGTGCGTAAAGCTGTACACACTACCCTTGCAATTTCGATTTCAGCAGGAATCGTACTGTCTGTTATCGGTGTTTTAGCAGCCCCTGCGATCCTGAAAGCTATGGGAACACCGGAAGAAGTGTTTGAGCAGGCGGCGGATTACTTGCAGGTGTACTTCGCGGGAATCATCTTTGCAATTGTTTACAATATGTCGGCAGGGATTCTCAATGCGGTGGGAAATTCCAGGCGTTCTCTTATGTATCTGGTAATTGCGGTAGTTACCAATATTGTGCTGGATATTCTCTTCGTGTATGTTTTTAGAATGGGCGTGATCGGTGCAGCCCTTGCAACGGATATCAGCCAGCTGGTTTCCTGTGTTTTCATTCTTCGGTTTCTTTCAAAGAGCAGAGAAATGTACAGAGTGCAGCTTCGGAAAATCCGATTTTACGACCATCTGCTTTCCAGAATTTTGAAAATCGGTCTGCCTACCGGGGTACAGAGTATTGTAATTTCTCTTTCCAATATTCTGGTACAGTCCAGTATCAACAGCTTCGGCGCTACGGTGATGGCTTCTTATGCGGCTTTTAATAAGATTGACGGAATCATTCTGCTGCCGATCATGAGTATCAGTATGGCTGCGACCACCTTTTGCGGCCAGAATTTCGGCGCCTGTGAGGTGGAGCGTGTGAAAAAAGGAATGAAAACCTCTGTCGGCATGGGTACTTTATATGCGATAGCAGCGGGTGCGGTTATGCTGATTTTCGGTCCGTATATCATCAGGATTTTTACGGGAGAACAGGCGGTAATCGAAAACGGAATCTATATGATGAATCTGATGTATCCTTTTTACTGGACCCTTGCGATTATGAATATTACTATCGGCGCAATACGCGGTACGGGCAGAACTATGGAGGGTATGGTCGTTTCGATCTTCTCCCTCTGCGTATGCAGGGTAATCTGGATTTTTGCGGCGCTGCGTATTTCTCACCGTCTGAGTCTTTTGATTCTGGGTTATCCGATTACCTGGATCATCGGCGCAGTGATTATGCTTGTTTATATCAAACGGGGAAGATGGCTGAGAGTGGAAGAACTGGAAGAGAGGAGTTTATAAATGAGGCTGGAACGCATTCTGGTTTTGGACGGAGATGGACAGATTCAGTATATAGGAGAAGATATGCTGAAGTATGTAAACCGGAAACTGCCGGAACCTGTGGCTTATCCTCCGGAAAAGCTGGAACGGTATGATAAAGTGCTCATTTTTATCAGGGACTGCAGCAGTCTTCTGCCGAAAAACAAAGAACTCGTGGAAAGGCAGATAAATCGCCAGCTTCCCGGAAAAGGCCGGGCTCTTTTGCTATTTAAATCTGACAGTTTTCTGTTTCCTTTGACAGCTTTTGAAGAGGAAAATAAAAGAGAAATGAAATCTGTGAAACGGCCGGTGTATATCGATACTGTGTTTGATCATCATAGAATCAGTGTGCAGAACAGAGACGGTCTGCTGGAAATAAATATAGACGGACAGAAAATTTCTGACAGTTACGAAGAAGTTGAGTCCTTTATTGTGATTTTTAATGAGAGCGGTATTAAATTTTTTAGAAGAAATTGTCTGAAAACAGACGAGGATTTTTTAGAAGGAGTTCTCAGAGGAGTGCCTTTTAGCGGCTGGTATAATTCTACGGCTGTTAATGAGAAAAAAATAGGTGTGTCCTTATTTGACAGAGATTTTGCAGAACTTTTGTCAGAAGTTAAAGATGCGCCGCGGGTCCTGAAATATCGTAATAAGGAGTATATTTTCTGCAGACGGGGGCTGAAGCTGGGGAATCGTTTTTTTACAGTGTTTCAGGTGAATGGTAAGAAACAGCTGTATCGGGATATAAGAAAAATCGGCGAAGAGTATATGGAACTTTGCAGCAGAAGTTTTGCAGATCGAAGTCAGGAGCCGTTTTCTTTGAATTTTTCTTTTTTCGGAAATGATGAGCAGATTGGCAGAGTCAAGCATCTGGTTCAGAAATCTTGCAGGACGAATATGACAATTCTTCTGACAGGCGAAAGTGGGACGGGGAAGACGACAATGGCAAGAAATATCCATTTAAGCAGTAAGCGGCAGAAGAAACCTTTTATTTCAGTGAATTGTGCAGCAATTTCTTATACACTGATAGAAAGCGAGCTGTTTGGTTATGACGAAAGCTCTTTTACCGGTGCCAGAAAAGGTGGGAAAAAGGGTTATTTTGAGCTGGCAGACGGAGGAACACTTTTCCTTGACGAAATCAGCGAGATTCCTTACGCTTTGCAGGGCAAGCTTCTGGAAGCAATTCAGACAGGCTATTTTTTTCGTGTAGGCGGTGAAAGAAAGGTACATTCGGATTTTCGTCTGATTGCAGCAACTAACAGAAATCTGAAGCAAATGGTAGAAGACCACTCTTTCAGGGAGGATCTGTTCTATCGAATCAATGTGTTTCCTGTTGAACTGCCTCCCCTTCGGGAACGAGCGGATTCGCTGCATTATATCATTTCCGACTTACTTCCTGCAATTTGCAGCAGGCTGGATATTGAACCGGTCACGGTCAGTTTGCAGGCTATGGAAAAGATGAGAAGGTATTCCTGGCCGGGTAATATCAGAGAACTGGAAAATGTGCTGGAAAAAGCAGCGGTTCTTTGCAGTGATAATTTTATTCTGGCAGAGGATATCGACTTGCCAAAGCAGCATGGAGAGCTTTCTGAAAGACTGACATTAAAGGAAGCGAAAGAACGGCTGGAAAAAGAAATGATTCTTCGTGTGCTTAAGGAAAAAAGAGGAGAGAGGACTGCGGCGGCTGAAGCTCTCGGTATCGGCAGAACCAGTTTGTTTGAAAAAATGAAGAAGTACGGTATAGAACAAAAAGAGGCGGGTGAAAATAATGCTGTTAGATAGAATTGAAGACAGAATTGCTCATTTTCCGGGAAAGATAGGAATCTATTATGTGGATCTTTCGGACGGTCAGAGATGTTTCTGCGGAAATTGCGATGTATTTCCGGCATCGGGAATGGTCAAACTTTTGCTTCTTTTAGGATTGTTTTATGAAAGGGAACAGGGGAATCTTTCAGAGCAGGAAAGGATTATTCTTAACGAAAAAACCTGCCCGGAAAATGAAGATCCGGCTACAGTGAATGGAGGTATGCATTATGGAATACTCAGATATCTGGATTCCGGTCTGAAGCTGACTGTAAAGGATTTATATCATATTATGATGATCATCAGCGATAATGCAGCTTTTAATATCCTTTTAGACAGGGTGGGAATTTCCAATGCAAACAGAACTCTGAAAGAACTCGGTTTCAAGAAGTCCAGAATCAACCGTAAAATCAGAGTCGGAAAAGTTCATGACGGTGTTGAAAATCTGATCTCTATCGGAGAGCTGGTTTCCTTTTTTGAAAAACTATATAATCGCCAGATTATTTCTGATGAAGCGAGCAGGGATATCGATAAACTTTTGAAAGAACATCAGAGAACGAATATTATGCCCTACTATTTCTTTGAAGATCTGCCGATAGCACATCATACCGGATTCGATGAGGAACTGCTGCTGGATGCAGGTATTGTGTATACGGAATATCCTTTTATCTTATGTATGGCAGCAAATGAAGCTGATACGAGAAATTCTGAAAATATGATGCGCGATGTTACGATGCTGTGTTATGAGAACTCCATCGACATCAACAGGTGAGTTCGGAAACATGAACGCTGAAATTCGGAATTTCGAACAATTGAATGTATGGGTGATCGAAAGCTTGTTTATTCTGTCAGGAAGAGACAGAAAAACAGGCTTTTTTCTATATATAATTTAATGGCACACTTGTTGCTTATCTATGAGTTGAACTTATCATTCATTGCGATATGACAAAAACTGAAAGGAGACTGTAAAATGAAAGAACAAAAAAACGGTCAATTTAAGAAGGTAATCGGTCTGTTCGGAGGAATCAGTCTGGTTGCCGGAATGACTATCGGCTCAGGGGTATACTATCTGGGCAGTTATGTACTGGAAAGAACCGAGTTCAGTTTTGGACTTGCGCTTCTGTGCTGGGTTATCGGCGGTGCAGTATCTATGCTGGGCGGTCTCTGCTTTGCAGAGCTTGGTGCGTCAAGACCGGTGGCAGGCGGTATGACGATTTATCTCAGTGAGGCTTATCACCCGGCGGTAGGCTTTATCAATGGCTTTTCCTGCTTTATTCTGACTTGCTCAGGATCGATTGCGGCCCTTGCAATGGCAGCAGTTACAGGTTTTAAAGATTTGCTGGACCTGTCGGAGGTTGCGATTAAAATAATTGCGATTCTGATTATCGTTGTATTCACAGCGCTGAATCTAATGGGAGCAAAATTTGGCATTATTTTTCAGAACTTTACTATGGTAGCCAGAGTTATTCCGCTGGTACTGATTATTGTTTTAGGTATTGCGATGGGCAACCAAGATGTAGATCTGAGCCTTTCTTTTGCAGGAACTTCCGCTGAAGGTTCCGGTATCGGAGGTATGATTTCGCTGATTGGCTATGCGACCTTTGCTTCTCTGTGGGCTTACGAAGGATGGACTAATTTGAATACAGTAGGCGAAGAAATGAAAAATCCGAAAAAGGATTTACCTCTTGCTATTATTATTTCCCTCGGATTTATTACTTTGCTTTATGCAGTATTTCAGTTTGCTCTGTATAAAGTAGTACCTGCGGGCGAAATTGTCTCTATGATTCAGGACGGAAATATCTATATCGGTAATGAAGTGGCGCAGCGCCTGATGGGTAATTTTGGATATGCTATCATTCTGGCAGGTATGACTATTGGAATTTTGGGAACGGTAAACGGAGATGTTCTGGTATTCCCGAGAAATTATTATGCTATGGCAAAAGAAGGCTTTTTCCCGAAGCGCTTTACCCATATCAGCGAAAAGACCGGTGTGCCGGTAGAAGCAACTCTTGCATCTTCTGCAGTGGCAATCTTTCTTGTAGTATTTAACAGCCTGCAGAGTCTGACGGATCTGCTGATTACCCTGTCTGCTCTGCTGAACTGTATGTGTGTGGGCGCGGTAATTATTTACAGAAAAAAATGGCCTGATATGGAAAGACCGTATAAAGTATGGGGCGGCACAGTGACGGTTGTAATCACACTGCTGATGTTTGCAGTGCTTCTTATAAATAACTTTATCGAAAATCCGAAATCCGCATTGATTGGATTCTCAATTCCGCTGATAGGTCTCGTATTCTATTACTATTTCTGGAAGAAGAACGGTGGAAAAGATTATAAGGGAGAAGGCATCGAATAAATGAAAAAAACTTTAATTGAAAACGGTCGTATTGTGGACCCTTCACAGAAAATCGACAAAGTTGCAAATCTGATTATTGAAGAAGGAAAGGTTTCGGAAATCACAGACGAAGCGGTGCCTGCGGAAGCGGACTTTGATGTCAGAATCGATGCTGCGGGAAAAATCGTGTGTCCGGGTTTCATTGACATTCATATGCACGAAGACGAGTATGATGAGAAAGAGGACCGGCTTTTGAAAAGTATGTCGGAATCGGCACTTTTGATGGGTGTAACTCTGGATGTAGGCGGAAACTGCGGCGATAATGTGATGGAACCTGACAGATATCTTGATCTTGCCGACAGAGACGGCTGTCCTGTGAATATCGGACTTCTGGCAGGGCATACATTCCTCAGAAATCAGCACGGCAGATGCGATAAGTATAAGGCTGTTGCGCAGGAACAGATTCAGGAAATGGTAAGACAGTGCAGAGTTTATTTGGATGCCGGATGTTTGGGTGTGTCTTTCGGTGTGAAATATGTACCGGGGACTACCTGGGAGGAAATTTTGTCTCTTGTAAACCTCTGCCGAAAAGACGGAAAACTGGTTTCTTCTCATGTGCGTCAGGATGTGGACGGTGTGTTTGATGCAGCGGACGAACTTGCCCGCATGGGAAAAGAAGGCGGTGTGAAAGTGCAGTTTTCCCATATCGGAAGTATGGGCGGATACGGCCAGATGGAAAAACTACTGAAAAGCATTGAAGGGTACAGAGCGGCGGGCATCGATATGCTTTGTGACTGCTATCCGTACAGTGCATTCAGTACGGGAATTGGAGAAACTACTTATGATGAGGGATTTCTTGAACGCTACGATGCGGATTATGACAGTGTTTTAATTGTAAACGGAAAATACGCCGGAAAGAGATGTACGGAGGAGATTTTCAGAGAGCTTCGGGCGCAGGCGCCGGATACGGGAACTGTAGGCTATTTTATGAAAGAGGAAGATGTGGAAATGGCTCTGCTTTCACCTCTTGTCATGGTGGCAAGCGACGGCGTCAGACATGGCGGTATGGGGCATCCGAGAGCTTCCGGAACTTTCCCGCGGTTTATCAGAAAGTATATTAACGAAGGGAAAATCGGGCTTTCTGAGGGTATTGCCAAAATGACGAGTATGCCTTCTGAAAGGCTGAATCTGCCACAGAAAGGAACCTTTAAGAAGGGGGCGGACGGCGATGTTGTCATCTTTGACCTTGAAAAGGTCTGTGATAAGGCAACCTACGAAAACGGACAGATTCCGCCCGAAGGCATCTGTCGGGTTCTGATTAACGGACAGATTGCAGCCGATCACGGAAGAATTGTAAACGGAGCGCTCGGCAGGTCTGTCAGAAGGTAGCCGTTAAGGATGCTTAAGAACGGGGAAACCGGGAAAGCTCGGGAAGGAAACCGCGAAAGGAAGGCGCCGGGGAATAGCCAATAGCCGCGAAGGGGCAGACGGAAAGACGGGCGTGAGGCCGGCGGAAAGAAGAAATCTTTTGGGACGGCAGTCCGCAGTATGACGGTTTTCAAAGACAGTTTCGGCTGTGATGATAATGAAAAACAGAGTTAAGATTAAATGGGAGAACGGTTATGAAAGAAAGAATTACAGAAATACTTTCAGCACAGAAAGGTCATATAGGATTTTATTACAGAAATCTGACAACGGGAGAAGAAATCTCATACTGCGGAGACGCGCCCTTTCTGGCTGCCAGTGTAATTAAACTGCCGATTTATATGTGCATTGAAAAATGGGCGAAAGAAGGAAGGGTATCTCTGTCGGAAACTGTAAAAGTTCGGGAGGCGGACAAGGTTCCGATCTGCGGCGCGCTGACTCTCTTTGACGGCGAACCGGAGGTAAGTATCGCAACTTTGTGCCGGCTGATGATTTCCTTAAGTGATAATACAGCGACCAATCTTTTAATCCGGCGTTTCGGTATTGATGCGTTTCGGGAGGAATTTCAGAAGCTGGGACTGAAAGGAACAAGGCTGAACCGGCTGCTCTTCGATGGGAAAGCTGCAGAAGCAGGAATTGAAAATACCATTGTGCCTTCAGAAATGGGTATGCTGCTTACACAGGTTGCGAAAGGCAGTTTTGTTGATGAAGCGGTGTCCGAAAGTATCAAAGATACGCTTCTGCTGCAGCAGATCAATCACAAAATCTGCGGTATCATCGGAGACTGTGTGCAGGTAGCGCATAAAACCGGCGAAGATGAGAACTTGTCTAACGATGTAGGAATTGTTTATGCAAAACAGCCTTTTGTAATCTGCTTTGCTGGTTATGACACAGATGTTCCGGTTTTTGAAGATGTGATCCGGCATATCAGCTATGATGTATTTACTGAATGCAATATGTAATGAAGGTACGGCGGATGCCGTAGGTGCGGGATAAAAAGCAGGCGGAAGATCCGGTGGAAACCGGCGTTAGGCAGCAGGCCGGCAGATTTGTATATTTCACCGATCCTGCAGAAAATGCAACTCTGACTGTATAAATACAGCTTATTACCATTCATCATAATTTTATTTTGGGAAAACGGGGCTTCGGCTCTGTTTTCTTTTGCTTAATTCAGCGTATTATTTTTTTGGCGTGTTCTTTTGTGTTTTTTTCGGCGGCTGTTGCGCGGTGCGGCGGTTTTCGTGTATAATAAAACTATGGTGAATATAGGAAATAAGTGGGATGAAGTTCTGCTGGGGGAATTTGAAAAGCCGTACTATCAGAAGCTGCGGCAGTTCCTGATTGCAGAGTATAAAGAGCATACGGTTTATCCGGATATGTATGATATTTTTAATGCACTGAAGGCGGCTTCTTACGAAGATGTCCGGGTGGTGATTTTGGGACAGGATCCGTACCATGAGCCGGGACAGGCGCACGGCATGGCTTTTTCTGTTATGAAAGGAGTAAAAACACCGCCGTCTCTTGTAAATATTTACAAGGAAATCAAGGATGATCTGGGATTTGAACTGCCGGAGCACGGGTATTTGCAGAAGTGGGCGGATCAGGGAGTTCTGCTTTTGAATACCTGTCTGACAGTCCGCGCTCATCAGGCAAACTCTCATAAAGGAAAAGGATGGGAGATTTTTACCGATAGGGTGATTGAGCTTCTGAACCGGCGGGAAAAACCAATCGTATTTATTCTTTGGGGCGCCAACGCCAAATCCAAGGAAAAGCTGATTACCGGGAAACAGCATTTAATTCTGAAAGGTGCGCATCCGAGCCCGCTTTCAGCATATAATGGTTTTTTCGGAGGAAAATATTTTTCGAAGGCAAATGAATTTCTTGAGGCAAACGGTGAAACGCCTGTAGACTGGCGTATCATATAGGATGTGAGTTCGTACAGCTTGCCGTTTTTTGAACGGTTTTGAACGGCTTTATCGATGCTGCGGGATTTGCAGGAAAGGAACTTTTTTGAAACAGAAACTGATAAAATGGACGGGAATCATCGCTGTGGCTTTTGCTTTTCTGACAGCGATTTTTGCCTTGTATTACTTTAAAAATTCACAGGCAGGTATGGAGCTTATTGAATTGTATACGCCGACGGTGAAATCGGTTATGGGTGAGGACGGAAATATTTCTTTTGTCAGGGTTATGCTGAATAATCTTTTTGCATGCGCAACCTGCGTGGGAATGGGCTTGATTCCTCTTTTATACCTGCCGGTTTTAGCCGTGTTATCCAACTCGCTGATGATTGGCGCTCTGCTGGGTGCGGGAACTGCTTTCGGCGCATTCAGACCTCTTAAAACAGTGGTTTTCGGACTGATGCCTCACGGCATTTTCGAGCTTACCGCTTTTTTTCTGTCGATGGCTATGGGGCTGTATTTATGCCGGACACTGAGCGGAAAGCTGTTTCGGACAAGGGCAGAGGAAAAACTGATGCCGGTGCTTAACGGTATTGCAAAGATTTTTGTACTGGCGGTGATTCCGCTGCTTGCGGCTGCATCGGCGGTGGAATGTTATATTACTCCGTATTTTATGGAACTGGGAGGATTATCTTAATATGACACAGCACAAGACACAGCTGGAAACTCTGTTTTCCGGGCTTTTCTGCGGAGACGGTCCGATTCGGATGATTTTTTCCGACAAGCGCAGAAAATCTATTGAAGAAAAAAAGGTGACAATCCGACCGGTAAAGGTGGGGGATTCTGTACTTTTTCAGGTGGAATATACCTTTGAGAAGAAGGTGACCCACGAAAATCTTGATGCGACGGGGGCGGAGAAACTGGCCAACAGGCTGGTTCTGGAGAAATTTAAGCAGATTAATATTTTTACACAGGCAGAGGATATACAGGTGCTGGCATCGAAGCCGGAAAAAGCCCGTATTACTACAAAACCCGCAACAAGAGGTATGCCGAGTCTTTCTCATAACAGGGAGAAGAAGCGTCTGATTCCGGAGGGAACCCCTTGTGATTTTCTGATTCGTCTCGGCGTTATGGAGCCGGGCGGGAAAGTGGTGCAGCGGCATTACAGCAAGTATCGGCAGATCAACCGGTATCTGGAAATCGTAGAGGATGTATTTCCCTATCTTCCTTCCGACAGGAGACTGCGGATTATAGATTTTGGATGCGGCAAGGCATATCTGACTTTTGCCCTGTATTACTATCTGAAAATACTTAAAGGCCGCGATGTGGAAATCATCGGTCTGGATTTGAAAAAAGATGTCATTGCATTTTGCAGTAAAATTGCGGAGGACCTGGGATATAATGAGCTGAAGTTTATGATGGGAGACATTGCGGACTATACGGCAGATTATGCAGATATGGTGGTGACGCTTCATGCCTGTGATACGGCTACGGATTATGCTTTGATTAACGCGGTATCCTGGAATACGAAGGTGATTCTTTCTGTACCGTGCTGTCAGCACGAACTGTTCAGCCAGATTGACAATGAAATTCATCAGCCGATGCTGAAATACGGGATTTTAAGGGACAGGCTCACCGAGTATCTGACCGACGGTCTCAGAGGACTGAAGCTGGAAGCTGCCGGTTATGATGTCGCTATGATCGAGTTTACCGGTCTGGAACATACTGCACGAAACATTATGATAAAAGCAGTGAAGACAGGTAAGCCGGACAGTGCAAAGGCGGAGAAAGCCCGGCAGCAGTACGAGGCACTGCAGGATTTTTACCATGTGAAGCCGACCATTGAAAAGCTTTCCGGAACGGGGGAAAGCAAAAGAAAAGACAAGACTGAAGCTAATTGTTTTCGGAATGGCCGGCGCGGTAGAAAAGGTTCCTTTAATGGTTAAAGAACCAGAGAGGATAAATTTACTTTATATGATAAAAAAACAAAAATGACATAATGCTTTCATATAGGGCTCTTCTGTGTCACTTCTTTAAAATCATTAACTGCAAAAATGACAGGTTGCCCTTCAAATCAATACAAACCTGTCATTTTTATGTCTGTTCCTTCTGCAATATTTCCTTATTTTTACTTCTAATCCATAATATTGTGTAAAAGATGTACATGAGATAAGTTCCTCTTCTGAGTTTATGACATAACCATTTAAAAAAACAGGTCAGTGTGTCATTTCAGGGCAAGCACCCAAAAGAAAAATGACATATTCATAGTTTATATCAGCTAAGTGTGTCATTTTGGGCGGATAGGCAGGGCTTTTCTCGTCGATTCTATTTTTCACTGACTAAACTACTATCTCTTGCAGTTCCTGCAGTTTTCCTTTAACAGCTGCTTTTTGAATTAATTATGGTATATTCGCTTTTTTTAAAATCCCTGAAAAATGATATGGCTTGACAACTTGGGCAGCACGAAAAACTATTCCCATGCCGCCTGTTAAGCTACGGCGCTTTTTACAAAGTGTTTTTCCTGAGACCCGGAAAAGAAAAAAGTTTTGTTTTACCGCTGTCAAGCCTTTTGCTTTAGCTTTTGCAAATTCTTTCTCTGTTTCTTTATAAATTTTTGTTTTAGCTTTCTACAAATTCTACGCCTAAGATATCGGCAACCGATAGAGCAAAGTTTCTGCCGATAGATTCGATATTGTTTTTAATCCAGTTCGCGTCGTCAGGGTTGTCGTGATAGGCGGTTTCGACCAGTACAGCAGGCGCTTTGGTTCTGCGAAGCTCTGTAAGAGTCGTTGTGGGAACTGCGGTAACAAGGGAAGGGTCGGGATAAATCTGTTTCAGATTGTTTGCCGTGATTTCCGCAGCTCTGCGTCCGGCATTGGAATCGCGGTAGTAGTAGACATCGGGACCTTTTATCGCACCGGAAAGATTTGCAGGGGCGGCATTGGAATGAATGGCAAAATGGAGATCATAATTTCCTGCGTTGGAGTCCGCAATGGAATTTGACACGGTGCCGCCGGGATTGTTTCTTGTAAAAGTGATTCCGCTGGCGCGAAGATAGGGAACCATAGCGTCTGCAATCAGATTGGCGTAATATTCCTCGGTGCCTCCGTTTACAAATTGATTGTATTCCTGTGTGGAAGGGCTTAAAAAAACACTGGGCATAAAAAAATCCTCCTTAGAATTCGACTTGACTGTTTATGATCAGTCTTCAGTCAGAATACTTTATACTATGCAGACAGGGCAGTTTGGTGCAGAAACAGAAAAACTCAAAGTCAGAAATAAGAAAAAGGAGAGGAAAGGAAAAACAGACAGCGAAGAGAGGGCAGACCTGCAGAGTATGCGGTGATATTTCGGAAATGCAGAAGAATCGGTACAGCTTCGTGTATACAGAAAAATCTTGTTCAAACTCTTGAACAAGACGCTTTGTCGTGGTAAAATAAATAAATATTTTTAATTTGCAGATGGGTGATTCCTTACCGGTTGTAAGGGATATGCACCGTAAATATATTGTAGTAGAAGGGAAATCAATGACAGAACAGCAGAAAATTATCAACATTGCAGTAATTGCCCATGTAGACGCGGGAAAGTCCACACTGGTAGACGCTTTTCTTAATCAGAGCGGCGTTTTCAGAGCCAATGAAGATGTGGCAGACTGCGTTATGGACAGTGACGATATCGAGCGGGAAAGAGGAATTACCATTTATTCGAAGAACTGTTCGATTATGCACGGCGATGTAAAAATAAATATTGTAGACACTCCGGGACACGCAGACTTTTCATCGGAGGTTGAGCGTATTATGAAAACGGTGGACACCGTGATTCTTCTGGTGGACTCCAGTGAAGGTCCGATGCCGCAGACGCGCTTTGTATTGAGCAAATCTTTGGAGCAGGGACTGAATCCGATTCTTTTCATCAATAAAATCGATAAAAAAGATGCGAGAATCGATGAGGTTGTTGACGAAGTTTATGAACTTTTTATGGACCTGAATGCAAACGATGCGCAGCTGGATTTTCCGATTCTGTACGGAATTGCAAGACAGGGAATTGCTGTGCGCGATCCGGCGGAAGCGAAAGGTCTTTCTGTGGAGCAGGGAGATACGAAAATCAAACATACGCCGTCAGGCTATGCGGGACTTGATATTACGCCTTTATTCGATACTATTATCGAGCACTGCAGTCCTTATCCTGATTTGCGGGAAGAACCTTTACAGCTGCAGGTTTCCACCCTCGGTTACGATGATTATATCGGAAGACTGGGAATCGGCAGAATTACAAAGGGGGTTATCCGCGAAGGTCAGACTGTAGCGGTAGCCAAAGAAGATGGAAAGATTGTCCAGAGAAAAATCAATCAGGTTTTTGTTTACAGAGGACTGAAGAGGGTTTCTGTTTCTCAGGCGGAATGTGGGGATATCGTAGTGGTGTCGGGCATCTCCGATATTTCCATAGGTGAAACAATCTGTGATCCGGCAAATCCGGAGCCGATGGAAATGATTCATATCGAAGAGCCGACGCTTTCTATGAACTTTATGGTTAATAAGTCGCCGTTCGCCGGAAAAGTAGGTAAATTTGTTACCTCAAGACATATCAGAGAGCGCCTTTCCAAAGAGCTGGAAGTGAATGTGGGGCTTTCCGTGGAGGAAACCGACTCTACCGACAGCTTCAAAGTTTCGGGACGGGGAGAACTGCATCTTTCGATTCTGATTGAGAATATGAGACGGGAAGGCTACGAGCTTGCGGTATCAAAGCCGGAGGTTATTTACAGAAAAGATGAAAACGGAAAAAAACAGGAGCCTGTTGAAGAAGTTGTTATCAGTGTTCCCGACGAGTATGCGGGAACCGTTATTTCCAAACTGAATCTCAGAAAGGGCATTATGGTGCAGATGAACGGTGAAAACGGATATTCCAGGCTGGAATACCATGTGCCGACCAGAGGACTTTTGGGATACAGAACCGAATTTATCAACGATACCAGAGGGGAAGGAACTATGGAACGAAGATTCCTTGCTTTCGAAGATTATAAAGGGGATATTCCGGGAAGAACCAACGGTGTGGCAATCGCTATTGAAGAGGGTGTCTGCACACCTTACGCTCTTGACAGTATCGGAGAGAGAGTGCAGATGTTTGTGGAGCCGGGGACCCGAGTTTACGAAGGTATGATTGTCGGTATGAATTCCAGAAGCGATGATATGGAGGTTAACCCGTGCAAAGCCAAGAAGGCGACCAATATGCGCGCTTCCGGAAATGACGATGCCGTGAAACTTTCACCGCCGAGAGTCTTTACCCTGGAAGAAGCTTTGGAATTTATCGAAGACGACGAGCTGGTGGAAATTACGCCGGACGATATCAGGCTCAGAAAAAAACTCCTTCGCGAAATCGAAAGAAGAAGAGCCGGCAGATAAGCCGCAAGTCGTATCATGGTACTGCCCCGAGAATTTTTCGCGAAGCGGGAAATGAGCGGCAAGGCAGAAATGATTGGAGAGGCTATGTCTGAGAAAACTATCGAAACCTTAACGAATCTGGGATATGCGGCAGCGGTGCTTGTCTGCGGCTTTATCCTGATTTCCGTTATCCTGCATATCGTGAAAAAGACACTGGGAAAAACCCGGTTGGACGAGGCGCTGCACACTTTCGTGCTCAACAGTGTAAAAGCGGCGCTCTGGATTGTGTTGATTATCATCGTGCTCGATAAACTGGGAGTTTCCACCACTTCACTGGTGGCAGTGCTCGGTGCGGGGGGCGCGGCCATTGCGCTGGCTCTGAAAGACAGTTTAGGCAATATTGCAGGCGGTATCATTATTTTAATCAACAAACCCTTCAGCAAGGGCGATACCATTGAAATTGCAGGGGCGACAGGCGTGGTGGATGCCATTGACCTTCTGACAACCAGACTGCATACCTTTGATAATAAAGTCATCACAATTCCCAACGGTACACTGACTACCTCAATTCTGACCAATTATTCCAGAGAAAGCATTCGCAGAGTGGATTGCGTATTCGGAATCAGCTATCAGTCGGATATCGGAAAAGCGAAAGATATTCTGAAAACTGTAGCAGAGCATTGTCCTAAAGCCAATCGTGAGCCTTCCTATATCATCGGTGTGGCGGAGCAGAGCGATAATGCAGTTTTGCTGGATTTGAAAGTATGGTGTTCCACAGAGGACTATTTTGATGTAAAATATTACTTAGAAGAAAATGTGAAAATCGCATTTGATGAGGCGGGAATCGTAATTCCTTATCCGCAGATAGATGTTCATATTTTACAATAATCCGTTATTGCAGCTTTGATTTTAATTAGAATCATTTTAAAGAGAATGGGAGAAAAAAATGAAGGAAATTAAAAAGTTTAAGAGAGTCCTTGTGGCAAACAGAGGCGAAATCGCAATCCGAATTTTTCGTGCCTGCAACGAGCTGGGGATCAGAACCGTTGCGGTTTATTCCGAAGAAGATAAGAATTCGCTGTTTCGAACCAAAGCTGACGAATCTTACCAGATTGGTAAAGGTAAAGCCCCGGTTGCAGCTTATTTAGGTATCGATGAAATTATCGACTTGGCAAAGAGCAAAGGTGTGGATGCAATCCATCCGGGTTACGGATTCCTTTCTGAAAATGAGGAATTTGCAGCTGCCTGCGCGGATGCGGGAATCGAATTTATCGGACCGACCAACCAGATGATGGGAAGTTTGGGCGACAAGATTCAGTCTAAACTGGTTGCCATGAAGGTAGGCGTACCGACAATTCCGGGCGTGGAAAAGGCGATTGAAACCGAAGAAGAAGCGATTGAAATCGCACAGAAATGCGGCTATCCGATTATTCTCAAAGCGGCAGCAGGCGGCGGCGGACGCGGTATGAGAATTGTCAGAAATGAAAAAGACCTGCTTCCCGAATACAGAAGCGCAAAGAGCGAAGCCGCGAAAGCATTTGGAATCGATGACATTTTTATTGAAAAATATTTAGAAGCGCCGAAGCATATCGAAGTGCAGGTGCTGGGTGACAAATACGGCAATGTAGTGCATTTGTGCGAGAGAGACTGTTCCATTCAGAGAAGACACCAGAAGGTTATTGAATTTACACCGGCTCTGTGTCTTTCCGAAGAGCAGAGAAAAGCCATCTGCGAAGATGCGCTGAAAATTGCAAGATCCGTAAACTACAGAAGTGCGGGTACTGTGGAATTCCTGCTGGACAGAAACGGAAACCATTACTTTATCGAAATGAATCCGAGAATTCAGGTAGAGCATACTGTAACGGAAATGGTAACCGGTATTGATATTGTACAGGCTCAGATTCTCATTGCGGAAGGATATCCGCTGGATTCCGATGAAATCGGCATCAGAAGCCAAAAAGATGTACAGATGAGAGGAAATGCCATTCAGTGCAGAATCACAACAGAGGACCCTGCCAATGGCTTTGCACCGGATACAGGTACCATTGAACTGTATCGAAGCGCTTCCGGCTACGGCATTCGTCTGGACGGCGGAAACGGATTTACAGGTTCTGTGGTATCTCCGTATTATGACAGCCTGCTGGTTAAAATCACAGCTTACGCCAATACCTTTGAAGGCGCAACAAGAAAGGCAATCCGCGCTCTCCGCGAAACAGAAATCAAAGGCGTTAAAACCAATATCGGTTTCCTGCTCAATGTTTTGAACCATCCGATTTTCAAAGCGGGCAACTGTGATACCGGCTTTATTGCAGCAAATCCGGAGCTTCTGAACATCAGAAAAGCAGATGATAAAGAGCTGAAAGTACTTAAATACATAGGAAACAAGGTTGTCAACGAAACAAAGGGTGTAAAACCGCAGTTCAATGTGCCTGTATTCCCGAAAATTCCTATGACCGAAATCAATACCCTTTCGGGCACCAAGCAGATGCTTGATAAAAACGGTCCTGAAGCCGTTGCAAAATGGGCGCTGGATCAGAAAAAACTTCTGATTACCGATACGACTATGCGTGATGCGCAGCAGTCTCTGATGGCAACCAGAGTCAGAACTGTGGATATGGAAAAAATCGCGCCGGCAGTAGCGCTTTACGGCAAAGATATGTTTTCACTGGAAATGTGGGGCGGAGCGACTTTTGATACTTCCTACAGATTCCTAAAGGAATCACCGTGGGAAAGACTGGAAACACTTCGCGCAAAGATTCCGAATGTCATGTTCCAGATGCTGATCAGAGGTGCAAACGCTGTAGGCTACAAGAACTATCCGGATAATGTGATCAGAGAATTTGTCAGAGTTTCCGCTGAGTCGGGCATTGATGTATTCCGTATTTTTGACTCCTTAAACTGGATCGAAGGTATGGAGGTTGCTCTGGACGAAACGCTGAATCAGGGCAAGGTGGCAGAAGCGTGTCTGTGCTATACCGGAGATATATTAGACGATTCCAGAACCAAATACAATCTGGATTACTATATCAGAATGGCGAAGGAACTGGAAAAGAGAGGCTCCCACATTCTCGGCATTAAGGATATGTCAGGACTTCTGAAGCCGATGGCGGCTTATAAGCTGGTGAAGGCGCTGAAAGAAGAAATCAGCATTCCGATCCATCTGCATACCCATGATACTTCCGGAAACGGCGTAGCTACCATTCTGATGGCAGCTCAAGCAGGCGTGGATATTGTGGACGCAGCCTTTAACAGTATGTCCGGACTGACTTCTCAGCCGGCGCTCAACTCCGTAGTAGCGGCAGTAGAAAACAGTGACAGAGATACAGGTATCAGTCTGGACGGCATTCAGAAGATTTCTGAATACTGGAAAGATGTAAGACCTGTTTACAAGAAATTTGAATCCGACATGGCGACTTCCACTGCGGAAATCTACAAGTACGAAATTCCGGGCGGCCAGTATTCCAACCTGAAGCCGCAGGTGGAATCCTTCGGACTGGGACACAAATTCCAGGAAGTAAAGGATATGTACAAAACCGTAAACCAAATGCTGGGCGATATCATCAAGGTAACGCCGTCCTCTAAAGTAGTGGGCGATCTGGCAATCTTTATGGTTCAGAACGATATCACGCCGGAAAACATCGTAGAAAAGGGTAAAGACATTGACTTCCCGGATTCTACCGTATCCTATTTCGAGGGTATGATGGGACAGCCGGAAGGCGGTTTCCCTGAAGATATTCAGAAAGTCGTTCTCAAGGACAAGAAGCCGATTACATGCAGACCGGGAGAACTTCTTCCTCCGGAAGACTTCGAATATATCAGAACAGGACTTCAGAAGCACTTCGATCTTGAAGGAACGCCGCAGGAGGTGTTAAGCTATGCGATGTATCCGAAAGTATTTGAGGATTATCTGACCAGCCTGAAGAAAGAAGGCAGCTTCAGATATATGGGAAGCGATATTTACTTCCACGGTCTTGAAGAAGGCGAAACCTGCGAAGTGAAGCTGGAGGAAGGTCACATTCTTGTTATCAAGCTTCACGAAATCAGAGGCGTGGACGCAGAAGGAAACCGCGACCTGGTATTTGAAGTAAACGGCAACAGAAGAGTTGTGAAGATTAAAGACGAGGATATGCAGTCCGCAGTATCTTCCATTGCAACTGTTCGTTTTGCAAATGAAGACGATCCGATGGAAATCGGCGCCAATATTCCGGGCAATATCATTAAAATCCTGGTAAAAGAGGGTGAAAAAGTTTCTGCAAAACAGCCGATTGCAGTCATCGAAGCTATGAAGATGGAAACCAACATCCTTGCATCGGCAGACGGCATTGTTGAAGATATCTTCGTAAACGAAGGCCAGCAGGTCAAAGCCGGCGAGCTGATTGTAAGATTAAAAGAAAACTAAAATATAAGACTAAGGGGCACTTTCTTCGGAAAGTGTCTTTTTTTTTATGGGCGAAAACAGGAAAAAGTCTTCGAAACATACCGGATAGCATATCAGCTGATACATCAGTCCGTACATAGGAAATACATCGGATTTGAAAATAAACGATAAAAATACGATAGCAGGCGCTAAAATAAACGAAAAATTTACGGTAGGGGATTAGAATGAAATACAAGGGAGGGAAAAATGGATAAAAAAATCTTTTTTAACGGTACGATTCTGACGATGGACGATGAGAAAAAGAAAGTCGATAATTTTCTTGCCGAAGACGGAACAATTGTAAAAACCGGATTGTCGGAGGGAGAGTTAGCGCGGCTGGAAGGTGCGGAATGGATCGACCTTTCCGGAAAGACCTGTATACCCGGATTTCATGACAGCCATATGCACATGATCGAGTACGGATACAACAGAAAATACTGCGTAGATCTTTCGGAAGCAGATTCTGTGGAAGACATGATTGACAGAATGCGCCGATTTATTGAGGAAAACAAGATTCCGGAAAACAGCTGGGTAATGGGTATGCGGTGGAATCAAGAAAACTTTGCTGATAAGAAAATGCCTGACAGAAAGGATCTGGACAGAGTATCGGATAAACATTTTGTGTTTGCAAAACGCGTCTGCATTCACATTGCGGCGGCAAACAGCAGACTTCTTGATTTATGCGGAATCAATGAGGAAACTTATCCGGGAGATCCGAATATCGGAAGATTTCCGGACGGTACCCCTGACGGAAGAATTTATGAAGACGCCATCAGTGGTATTGTACTTGCGGAAAAACCTCCATTAACAGTAGAAGAAATAGAAGCAATTATTTCAGATACAGCGAAAGAGATCAGGGAAAGCGGTTTTACATCGGTGCAGACTGACGATATGAAAGCCTTTTCGGATTTTCAGTCGAAGAAAAACATTCTTAAGGCCTATGATAATCTCAGAAACAGGGGAAAACTCCCCGTCCGGATTTTTGAGCAGATTCAGGTATCTTCCATGGAAGAGCTGCGGCATATTTTAAAGGAGCTTTGTGAAATCAGAGCAGACGAGATGTTTTCTTTTGACAGGCTGAAACTGATCCTGGACGGCTCTCTGGGCGCTTCAACGGCAGCCATGGGGGCGCCTTACAAAGGAACAGAAGATCAGTACGGACTTTTGAATTTCGCTGACGAGGAGATGGAAGAACTGGTTTCCTTTGCTTATGCGCACCGGATGCAGGTGATGTGTCACTGTATCGGCGACCGGGCGATGGAGCAGGCGATCAGAATCATCGGAAAGTATCAGGAAAAATTTGACGACGACAGAAGACCGCGCATTGTACACTGTCAGATCTGTACAGAGCACCAGCTTGAAGAGATGAGCAGACTGCGGATACTGGCAGACATTCAGCCTGCCTTTGTGCCGACGGATTATATAATTATAGAAAAACAGCTGGAGCATCCGGAAAACTACTGCCTGTATCCGTGGAAGACTATGAAAGAACACGGAATTACAGTCAGCGGAAGCTCCGATGCACCGGTAGAAGGTTATGACGCACTGTACGGAATACAGGCTGCGGTTACAAGAGCAGACATTTCCGGAATTCCGCAGGGCGGCTGGCTGCCGGAAGAAAAGCTGACGGCTGAAGAGGCGCTGAAACTGTATACATCCCAGCCGGCTTATACTGTATTTCAGGAAAATCATCTGGGTAAAATTGCGGAAGGATATAAAGCCGACATTGCCGTTCTTACGGAAAATCCGCTTGCCGTAAATCCACAGCGGATTCATACGATAAAAGCAGAGGCGTCCTATATCGGCGGAAAGAGAGGATAAAGCAATGAAGAGAATTTTTATCAATGCAAACGGTTATTCTATGGACAAAGATAACAGCCGTTTTCAGGCGGTGGTCACAGAAAACGGTCTGATCCGCTATGTCGGTGAAAACAGCGGAGCTTTGGCAGAAAAAGAAGAAGGCGATGAAGTAATCGACCTTTCCGGAAAAATGATGCTGCCGGGATTTAACGACAGCCATCTGCATCTGCTCAGCTACGGATACAGCCTTGAGGTGGTGGATCTGAACGACTGCCGCAGTCTTGAGGAATTAAAAGAAAGACTCAGAACTTATATTCGTGAAAATCATATTGAAAAAGGCCAGTGGGTGGAAGGCCGCGGCTGGGACCAGAACCAGTTTGATACAGGAAAAATGCCGACCAGATTCGACCTGGACGAAGAGTTTGGCGACTACTATGTTGTGCTGACAAGAACCTGCGCGCAGATTTCTGTTGTAACGACCAATGTTCTTGAACTTGCCGGAATCTTAAACCATCCGAAGCAGATTGAAGGCGGTATGATTCTCACCGACGAAAACGATATTGCAACAGGTCTTCTGACAGGCCTTGCCACTGAAATTGTATATCGCATTATTCCGAAACTGGGCGTGGAACGCATTAAAAAATGTATCCTTGCAGCCTGCAATCAGTATATCACCAGCGGTATGACTTCCACCCAGACTGATGATTTTGAGCTTTTGAGAGCCGGAAATTTCAAGGAGATTTTACAGGCATACGAGGAGCTGGACAGAGACGGACTGCTTCCGATGAGAGTAAATCTGATGCTGCACCTTGCAACCGTAGAAGAACTGAAAGAGTTCATTGCACTCGGATACAAGACAGGAGACGGAAGTCCGTTCTTCAGAATCGGGCCTTTCAAGACCATTACAGACGGTTCTTTAGGCGGCAGAACTGCTGCGCTCTGCGAGCCTTACAGTGATAATCCTTCAGAACAGAAAGATAACTGCGGAGAAATGTATATTTCCAAAGAAGAGCTGGAGACTTTAACACAGATGGCTTATGACAACGGTCTGCAGCTTGTTTCCGACGGAATCGGGGACAGAGCTATGAGAACCGTACTGGACGCTTTCATTAAAATTATAGAAAAGAATCCGGAAAAGGATCTGCGCTTCGGTATCGACCACTGCCAGATTACGACAGAAGGCATCATCGAAGATTTTGCAAAATATAAGATTGTCGGCGGGCTGGAACTGGTTTTCCTCGCTTCTGATATTGCTATCGCAGGTGACAGAGTGGGCGAACACAGAGCTTCTATGTCCTATAACTGGAAACAGTTTTCTGATTCCGGCGTTGTCATTGCGGCAGGTTCTGACAGCCCGGTTGAAGAGTTTTCACCGCTTGACGGTATTTACGCGGCAGTAACCCGCTGCACCTATGACAAAGAGCCGGAAGGCGGCTATTACCCGCAGCAGAAGCTGAGTATGGAAGAAGCGCTGCACGCCTTTACGACAGGGCCTGCTTATGCGACTTTTGAAGAGGATAAAAAGGGCAGCATCGAAACGGGAAAATACGCAGACTTCGTGGTACTGGAAAAGGATCTCTACGAAACCGATCCGCTTGATATTATGGATGTTTCTGTGGAAATGACCGTTGTAAACGGTGAAATCGTTTATACGCGCGGGTGAGGCCTATGACAGAGCATTTAAACAGACCGGATTATATCTTATATAATGGAAACTTCATTTCGATGGAGAATGAAACTGCAAGGTATGCGGCGGCATCTGTCACAAACGGAAGGCTGACAGCTTTATACCGGGAGGATGAACCTTTTCCGAAGCAGTACTTCGGTACAAAGATGATCGATCTTCAGGGAAAGACTGTGCTGCCCGGCTTTATCGACAACAATGTGCATCTTGTGCAGAGCGGACTTCTGCAATACTGCGTGAAGATTGACGCCCGCACAAAGGAAGCTTTTATGGAGGAGCTGAAACATAAAGCGGACAGCTTTGAAGACGGCGAGCTGATCTGGTGCATCGGCTACCACGAAGAATATATCGATGTGGACCGCTGGGATCTGGACCGGGTATCTTCAAAGCATCCGATTGTTGTCAGCAAAACGGAATTTCATAAGACGGTGGTCAATACCTGCGCTTATAACCTTCTGCAGATTCCAAGCAGTGTGCCGGGCATTATGCGCGATCAGCGAAATATGCCTACAGGCGTACTGCAGGGCGAGGCCAGCGGATTTGCAAGGCGGAAGCTTTATATGAACTTCATCAGCGACGATCTGCGCAGAAACGCTGTTTCCGATGTGGAAAGCACTGCGTTTGCAAACGGGATCACTACCGTAAACGCTATGGAGGGCGGCGCTTTTTTCTCCAACAGGGATATCGATGCGGTAAACAGCTTTTCGAAGGAGAGCAGACTGGAGATTATTCTTTTTCCGCAGACGATGGATGTAAGCCGTGTGAGCAGAATGGGGCTTTCGCGGGTTGGAGGCAATATTTATCTTGACGGTGCAATCGGTTCAAAAACGGCGGCCCTGTACGGAACTTACGCAGGCAGCACGCAGAGCGGAAGTCTGTATTATTCGCAGGATGCGATCGACCAGTTTGTACTGGAGGCGCACAGCGCAGGGCTGCAGATTTCTCTTTCCTGCATCGGTCCGAGAGCAATCCGGCAGGCGCTGGACGCATTTTCTTCGGCTTTTGAGGCTGTAGGAAGAGGTAATCACAGACACCGGCTCGAGTTATTTGTCCTTCCCGACGCTGATCAGATTGAACGGGCAGTTTCCCTTGGACTTCTGTTTTCTGTACGCCCTAACTATGACCGTCTGTGGGGTGGAGAAAGCGGAATGTACAGCAGCCGGATCGGAGATTTATGGAAAAACTGTAATCCGATTGGCGATATCAGCAGAAAGGGCGGTATTCTGTGCAGCGGATCAGAGTACAGCGTAACGCCGCTGAATCCTCTTGACTCGATTCAGGCATGTGTACTGCATCACTGTGAAAATCAGCGTATATCCTTATACGAGGCGCTGAAGTCTTATACTGTAAACGGTGCATATGCCAACTTTGCAGAGGACAGGCTCGGAAAGCTTAAGGCAGGTATGCAGGCAGATATGGTAGTTTTAGGCGAAGATCCGTTTCTGACTGCACCGGAGAAGCTCAGCCGGATTCCAATCCTGATGACGCTGAAAAAAGGCAGAATTGTCTATGCCGAGGGGGAAAGCTTATGGTGATCAGAATTTTTCTGCTTCAGCATCCGCATATTGAAATTGACGGCAGAGAGGCATTTTTAAAGCTGAATAAAAAATCCCTGGCTATGATATGCTATCTGGCTGCCAGACAGGGGCAGACAGTTTCCAGGGAGCTTCTCAGCGAAATTTTCTGGCCGGAGCAGCAGGAGGAAAACGCCCGCTCAAATCTGAGGCAGAGTTTATCTTATATTAAAAAAATCTGTACAGAAGAACTTTCGGCCTTCTGCACAGAGGAGGTGTCTCTGATATCCTCTGAACGGAACAGCTGCGGTCTGAACAGCAACCTGCCGATTCAGGTGGATCTTGTAACATTTCGGGAGAAGCTGAAAGAGGGCTGCAGAACTGCGGATCCGGAACAGAAGATACTTTGTCTGCAGGCAGCGGCAGACGCCTGCCGGGGAGACATTTTAGAAGGACTTTCTGTCAGAGGCAGTGTGGAATTTGAGGAGTGGCTTTTATTTGAAAGGGAGTCTGTCCACCAGGATCTGACTGCGGCATGTAAAGACCTTTCTTCTCTGTATAAAAATGCAGGAAGAATCGAGCAGGCAATTGCCTGTCTGAAAAAACTGCTTCAGATTGATCCGCTGCTGGAGGAAGTTCATCTGGAGCTGATGAAGCTTTATTATGAGAACATGGAACGGACAAAAGCAATCTGTCAGTATAAAGAGTGCGCCAGGATTTTAGGTGAGGAGCTGAACATCAGTCCTATGGAGGAAACAAGAAATTTTTACCATCGGATTGCAGAGGAGGGCGCAGGGCTGATTACGCCTTCTGCCACGGAAAAACAGCCTCTTAAACTTTCCATAAAACCGGCGGAGCTTGACTACGAAGGTATCTGTCAATTTCTGACCACTTTAATCTGTGAGGAGGAAAGGGTTCCGGAGTATCTGAAACCGGGACTTGCGATTCTGTTCCCGCAGTTTTCTGACAGGCTTACAGGGCAGAATCTTCCGGAAATCTATTTGTATCATACCATCAGAATGCTTTTGGAGGAGTTCGGAGACAGAGGAAGGATTTTGATAGAAGTAGAGGATGCGGTGCATCTTGACAGAAAGACTGCACAGCTTGCAGCATTTTTACAGCGAAATTTGGATCATCCAAATATAGATATTAATTTTTTAAAGGAGGACGAAGTAAATGTCTGAAAAAGAACAACAGCAGGGATTGCGGAAGGAGCTGGGGCTGTTCCACAGTGTATCTATTGTGGGCGGTATTATGATCGGTTCCGGAATATTTTATGTAAGTACCTATGTACTGGAGCGTTCCGGTCTGTCAGCAGGTTTTGCAATACTGGCATGGGTTATTGCAGGTTTAATGTCGCTGATGGCAGCGCTTTGCTATGCCGAACTGGGTACTTCTATGCCCCAGGCGGGAGGTACATATAACTATATCTCCAAGGCATACGGTCCGGGAATCGGTTTTTCTATGGGTATTACAGACTTTTTTATTTCCCAGTCAGGATCTATCAGCGCGCTGGCAGTAGGCTTTACTACATATTTCAGCCTGCTGGTGCCCCTTACAGAATGGCAGATTAAAGGAATGGCCATTGCAATTATTGTAGTATTATCTCTGGTTAATATGATGGGTGTTAAAAAAGGCGGAAATCTGCAGAGCATCTTTATGATCGCCAAGCTGGTTCCAATCGGCATCATTATTGTATGCGGTCTGGTTATGGGTAAGATGAATAACCCGATGGATATTGTGCCGGGAGAAGGTATGAATCCGCTCAGCGCTTTTGCCCTTGCAATCGTAGCGGCATTATGGGCCTTTGACGGATGGAGTTCCGTTTATATTGTTTCCGAAGAATTGAAAAATCCGAAAAGAGACCTGCCGAGAGCTGTTATTATCGGGGTGCTTGGTGTAACTATTGTTTATGTATTATTCAATCTGGCGCTTCTCAAGGTTCTGCCGATTGATGAAATCGTTGCAACAGAAGCTCCGGGAAGTATGGCGGCACAGGCGATTTTCGGCAAACCGGGTGCAGTTTTAGTAACTGTAGGCGCGCTGATTGCAATTTTCGGTTCCTGTAACGGATGTATCTTAGCTTATCCGAGAGAATACTATGCTATGGCAAGAGACAAGCGTTTCTTTAAGGTATTTGCAAAGATCAATCCTAAGACAGGCACACCTGTAAACGCGCAGCTTGCGACAATGGTTGTTTCCTCTGCACTGATTCTGTTTGGAACTTTTGAACAGCTGACTGCACTGGTGGCCTTCTGCGCATGGATTTATTATACACTGGGCGTATCCTCTGTATATGTTTTCAGAAAGAAATATCCGGATATGGAAAGACCTTATAAAGTATGGGGTTATCCGGTGCTTCCTGCGGTAACGATCCTGTTATCACTTGTGGTACTTGTAACTACACTTTGGGAAGATCCGATGAACTCTGCAATCGGCGTTGCGATTCCTGTCGCAGGCTATATTCTGTATCATGTTTACTTTAAGAAACAGGCGGATAAATAAATTACTTTGCCGATAGAAAATCAGTCAGTAAATCATAGAAACGGACATATCAATAAAACGGTATGCCCGTTTTTGATTGGCGCGGCAGGTGAAAAGCAGGAAGCCGCTGTGTTGGTGGAGAACACAAAGCAATCCGTCCATAACTTGTTAATTTGTAACAAATAAACAAAAAATATAGCTGTTTTCGTTTGGTAATTGTTTAAAAATGCTAAAAATAATGATATAATCCTTCTGTGATTTACGATATTTTTATGACAGAGAAGGAGCGATTATGAAACGAACAATACTCAGCTATATGGGGGTTTTCGCAGGACTTGCTGCTGCGGCTTTCGGCATTGTGGCTTTTGTCCTGCCGTCCGGAATTCTAATCGGCAGTTCGACCGGTGTTGGAAGAATTCTTGATTATCTGTTTGGGATTCCGGTTTCTTATACAGTGTTTGCTTTTAACGGAGCCCTGTTTCTGACAGGCTGGATTGCACTGGGAAGAAAGTTTGCCGCGTCTATCGTTGTCAGCACTTTCGCCTACCCTATGTTTATGAATCTCTTTGAGCGGACGCCTTTTGCAGGAGGGATTACAGAAGATCCCATGCTTGCTGCCGTTTACGGAGGCGTTCTCATCGGTATGGGAATGGGACTTGTTATTAAATGCGGCGCTTCTACAGGCGGCACAGATATTCTGGCGATTATCTTTAACAGAAAATGGGGGATTTCCGTAGGGCTTCCCATGTACCTTATAGACGGCGCCATTCTGCTTTCCCAGGTGTTTTTTGCAAAAGGAGCGGATCAGGTGCTTTTGGGGATCGGGCTGACCTTCCTGTATTCTATGGTTGCCGATAAGGTAGTGGTTGCAGGCGGCAGCGCAGTGCAGCTTATGATTATCAGCAGCAGATACGAGGATATCAGGCAGAGCCTGGTGGACCATATTGTAGGAAATACTGTGTTTTACGGAGAAACCGGATATCACAGGCTGAGACAGGATACACTTCTCTGCGTGATTTCCGCAAGAGATCTGAACAAGGTTCAGCGTGAAATCCTGTCTATTGATCCGGAGGCTTTTATTACAATCAGTACGGTGAAAGAGGTGAAAGGCCGGGGCTTTTCTTTTGAATACGGACTGGCGAAAAAACTGCGAAAAGAAAAGGAGAAGCAAGCAGGCTGACGCTCTTTGCTGCCCCAGCTTTACCGGGTATACGGATTGAGAAAAAAGCTGCAATGCAGGAACTTAAAGTGTTTTCATTAAAATCAACTTATGCTATAATGAGATATAAAAAATTTCCGGGGAGAAATCTCAGTATGAACAGGAAGCTTAGGCAGCCCGGGGCTGATTTATATCAATATCAGAAATTGATTTTATCCGCAGAGGAAACCGCATCCGGATATGGATGGGGCTTTTCTCCTGCGGATTTTTTGTGCCCTGTATCAGCGGTTGCTATAAATCGCGGCATACAGGGCTTTTTTCCATATGGAAAGAGAGACGTTTCTAATGGGGCTGCTGAAGAAAGATGACCTTTCGGACATTGAAATGCATTTTGAAGATTATGTTTCTGAAGGTCGGAAATCAGATAAAAAGGCTGTGTGTTATGTTCGGAACAGTACGCTTTGAAAAAAATGTGGGAAGGCTTTTCAGAAATGAAGGATAAGATACAGCTTAACAGTTACAAAAATAACTTATATAAAACATAAAGGGGTGCTTGTTAGGAGGATAGCAATGAATACTGAAAAAATGACGGAGTTCTTCAGCGCATATTGGGAAATACCGTCTCTGCTGTTTGGCGCAGTCATTTTAGTTGGAGCAATTCGAAACTGGAACTGGCTTTGTGACCCGACAGGCGCGCCGGATTCTCAACGGTACGGTCGTAAATCAAGACGAGCGATTTTCTTTTTACTGGGCGTGCTGCTGATTGTGGTGGGCATCTGGGGATTTGTGCTGAAATTGAAATAAGTGATAAAAGAACTTCGAAAGGAACTGTATGAGAATATAGGTGGTAATTGCAGCTATTAGATAAAAGCGAAGAGGAGGAACTGGATATGGATATTTTACAGCAATGTCAGATATGGAATGAAAATGATGAACACCGGAAAATTATGGATGCTTTGGAGGCAATCTCTGATGATCGCACACCGGAAATGGATAGTGAACTGGCAAGAGCCTATGCCAATGCAGCAGACCCGTATGAGTCTGAGGGCAGAGAGATGCTGAGGCGTGCCATTACTTTGTTGAAACCCCATGAAGAATACTTTGCAGGAGATCATTGCTGGAACTTCCGCTTGGGATATGCATACTTTTACTTGGACCAGGAAGGACGGGCATTGCCATATTTTGAAAATGCATTAGAAGCACGCCCCGGTGATGAAGATACAGAAGAATTTATTGAGGCCTGCAGAGCGCAAACGACTTTTCCCAAGTTCAGCGAGTGCTTCCGTGAGAGAACTGCGTCAGCGTGGGAAGCATTTGCTGCGCAGGAAAAAGAACTCCGTCAGATTATGGATGAAGATAAAAACCACGAGCGTGGCGATGAATTAATTGAGAAATGCGAAAGTATTTTCAATCTGGCTTTCTTCGATATTTCTTTTGAAATAGGAGTAAGCGGCGAAAAATATGAATTGATATTTACGCCGGAGGGAGATAAGGTCAAACTGTTTGAGCTGGTGTATTTTCAGCGGCATGCACCAAAATCTGTGCTTGAACATTGGAACTTTATAGTCGGAAGACAAGCCAATGAAAAATTTGGCCTCAGAATAGACGATATAGATATAAATGGCGATGATGTGCAGGTCTGGATTGAGCAGATCGAGGAAGAGAATCTCGCATTGTCTGTATATTGTGAGAAGCTGATGCCTTTTCTTAAGGAAAACGAAGATAAAGTATGGTGGATGCTGACAACAATTACAGACCAGGTGCTTGGAGAACTATCTCATATGAGATATATTTACTCTTTTGATATTTTGGAATCTGAGAAAGATGAAGAAGCAATCCGCTTGTCGAAGCTTCCGGAAAAAATGAAATCAATGGGTTTTGATTTCATAAGCAACGCGGAAGATTATCTTGAAAGCTATATCGGATATAAAATGGAGCCGCTTGATGACCCGGAGGCAGACTGGAGATTAGATACAATGGCAGGTTCTACAAGCTGCGCTGCACTCATCAACGGATATTTGAGCGGTGATAATGACTTTATGGATGAACTTCATGCTGATGGAACCGTTGCCGGATTTTTCTGCTATCCTTTAGACACATTGAGAGAAGAAGAGGGAAGCGATAAAATATTTGATTTTAGAGATAAATTGGAAGAAATACTTGCAGATGAAGAAAATGCAGAATTTCTAAGGGTGATCGGCGGAGCAACAGGTGCATACTGCGGTTATGTAGACTTCATTGCATGGGACATCAGAAGTGCGCTTAATATTGGGAAGGAGTTTTTTGAAAAAACGGATCTCCCTTGGGCGTCTTTCCATACATTCCGCAGAGATGCAGGAACCGTTTGCTTATGGAAACAAGAGACAGAGCCGGAATTAGATCCGGAAACCGATTCCCTGCTTTCAAGCAAAGACATCGAAACACTTGATGCGTTGGATGATGGTGTAGCGGGATATTTTGGAAAAATGCTTTCATGGTTAGAGTGTTTTATTGAGGCCGGTGTGCAAGAAGGAAAATTTACATATCGTCAGGCTCAAAAGGATCTTGAGATTGCTCTATGGTATTCTTTTGCCTGCAACAATCTGGACGAATATCGCTGCTACTATAAGGCGGTAGAATGGATGAAACATTCGGAGCAAAACGCAGCCGGCTGCGCCATGTGGTATTATCGATATTCTGTAGCTTTGATGTATTGCGGAAGGCTGGAAGAAGCGCTTGATTATGCAGAAAAAGGCATTCAAGAAGAACCGACTTATCCGTGGATATGGCTGCAAGTCGGTAAACTGCGCAGTCACTTTGGAGATAAAACGGGTGCACTGAAAGCCGTTGCTTGCGGTCTTGCGTTAGAACCCGGAGATTATGAGTTTTTGACGCTTAAAAAGGAAATCGAGCAGGGCGTACCGTTAGAACAGATGGAATACCACTGGATTGATCCTGATGCTGACCAAACACTGCAGCAGGGACTATGTGAAGATGCTGACAGCAAACAGCGTTCAATATCTTGTATAACCATAAATGACGAAGGATTAGAACGCTTCTGGAGCATCTTTGGACCAAAGCCAAAGCAATACACAGCGAATGCACCGTCTATACAATTCCCATATACAGTGAATGACTGTATTATAGATTTAGTGTTCCAGATGAATGAAGCAGGAATGTCCAAATTGGATTTTGAGTGGCTTTCACAGCTCAAGCGCTTAATTCAGAGTGGAACGTGGCTGAAGCGAGCGCATCCGGACGGAAGAGAAGCAAAGCTGGATTCAGTGATCGTTGAATTAGACTATCATATTGGTCTGCTTTACAAACTAATAGATGAAGATATCTATTTTCAAATCTTTTTAAATCCCGATGGATCGGAACAGGAAGATGCTTTCTGGTCATCTGAGGAACAGAATGGAGCAGAGCTTTATACAGAAGAGGAAATGGCAGCGGTAGAAGAACATATTCAGCAGTATTTTGGCAAATTTGATCATGTTTTTCATGAGCTGGTATCTCCTGATATTCATGTAGATATCTGCGTAGTGCCGCCATCTGAGGAAAGGGACTACTATACTTTGGTAACGATGGGGATGGGCGCTCATCAGATGAATGTTCCAAAGGAGCTTGCAGAATACAAACTTGAAAGAGCAGAGCTTGCTGTCGCAGTGCCAAAGGATTGGAAGTTTGATCGGGAGTCTATGCAAGATGAACGCTGGTACTGGCCGATTCGCTTATTGAAGTCTTTAGCCAGACTGCCGATTGATTGTGACAGCTGGCTTGGCAGTGGTCATACCGTGGAAAACAGAGAACCATTTGCAGAAAACACCGAATTATGCACTGCTATTTTGATAAGTCCGCAGGGGACAGAGGACGGAAGTGAGATTTGCACTTTACCGAGTGGAGAAGAAGTCAACTTCTATCAAGTGATTCCGCTTTATGCAGATGAACTGGATTATAAACTGGAACACGATGCAGACGCACTGCTTGAAAAGATGGCAGGAATCAGCTTCGTAGTAAATCCCAACCGTCAGGATGCGATGACCAGAGGCACTTTATCTGATGATGATTTTGACGGTGAGATGGATGACGCATACTATCATATTGAAAGCATCGAAGAAAAGAAGCTGCCGATTGACACGATTACTGCCTACAATCATATGGCAATCTATTTACGCTGGTGTATGGAGCACGACCTGATGGGAGAGGACTTCCTTAAAGAATATGGCGAAGTAGTGCAGAAAGTTAAAAACGGCTCTGCCGATGTAGATTTGAGAGAATTTATTCGAGATGAACTGGATGGGTGCCTGTTCTCTGTAATGTTTAACAAGCAGGGCAGACTCTTTGCAGGCTATTACTACGGAGAGGGTGACAGCCCGTATTATCCGGCTGACATTGATGACAATGCTTTCAGATACTTTGGCTCTGAGCGGTATCATTCCGAGGAATTTCAGGACGAGGCGTATTTATTTGTACCTTTTGACGAGGACTATTATCAGGTCATGGCAAAGATAATCGCAGGACGCTTTGAAAACTGGCAGGGGCAGCGTTTTGATGAAGACGCATTGGAACCGTCTGAAACCGCCGAGGCTATTATGGAGTATCTTGATTGTGAATGTACTTATTTTCCATCGATGGCAGATGATGATCCGATTATGTCCGCATACAGTTATGCTGCAAGAAACAGCGCGCAGGAAGGATATATTCCGATGCTTATCAAGCCGGATGAAACTTTGCTTGAATGTCTGGTGATGAATTCTGATCCGGAAAATGACGCGGATTGCTATGCATTCAACCTGAAGACCATAGCAGAATACAGAAAAGAAATGCTTTCCGCAGATATAAAAGACGGAAAAGAAGTTTTGGAAAAATATATAGAAGTGCGTAAATCAGAAGCAGAAGACGATGACTTTGACTGGGAGGAAGATGTTTTTGGGGAAATGCGGGAAGGCTTCGCAAACTATCGTTTTTCAAGCTATTGGAATTCAGAAACAGGTATGACATATCCTCTCATCTTAGCAAAAATTCCTGTAAAAAATCCGTGGGAGATCTTTGCATACCTGCCTTTCGGAAAATGGAATGAATGTCCTGATACCTTAGACCTTATGGCAGCGGCAAAATACTGGTTTGAGAAGTACGGCGCAGTTCCTGCTGTGATGTCGCATGACGAGCTTGAATTTAACCTGCCTGAACCTGCCGGCAAAGAAGATGTGATGGAGCTTGCAGCAGAGCAATATGGTTTCTGTCCTGATATGGATCAGAACTTTGAGCAGATTGGAGCGCTGGCGGATACTCTTTGGCAGTCAACAGTCTGGTACTTTTGGTGGGATTGATTAGGAGGAAATGAAATGATAAGTATTGATGAAATCTTAAAAGAGGATTTTGATTGGTCTGATATAGAGATTGATGAAGATGAGTTTGATGAACTTGAAACAGCTTTAATCATAGATTATCTAAAGAAAAACACTGCAAAAGAAAGACAGCTTTTAGCAATCGATTGGAATTTTGATAACTCCAAGGAAGTTATTAAATGGATTGCGCAGCAAGAAGATACAGACAAGGGAACAGCTTTATTTTTATATTGGTATATGAACCCTCAGTTTTTTAAGAAATATAAAACCGGAGAAGAATGTGAGGAAGACGCTTCTTGGGCGTTAGAGGATTATGATATTGTTGAAACCCTTGAAAGAAATTATCTTTCAGGCTTTTATAAGAATCAAAAGTATGCCTTTGATCCTAAAAGCGATGTGTATAATGGGGGATATGATTGGACGAAAGAAGTTGATGCAGCTGAAATGAAACGAGAAATCCCCGAAGAATTGTATATGGGCTTAGAGGGGGAAGTCTTGGAAAGCCCTGATTGGCAAGAAGGAATTCCAAGTGATATTTCAGAAATTATGGATAGGCTGTGCGATGCTGTTTGTGAGTAAGGAGATAAGCTATGCTTGATAAAAACTGGTTGGAAAAATATGAAAACAAAAAAGAACTGCTTAGATGTAAGCTTGATTTAGAATCCTATTTCACCGAAAAGCAGATTGGAAATGCTGCAATGGATACTCTGGAAATCGGAGAAGTTCACTTTCCCACGGGAAAAATTTTAGCGTGTGACCCTTTGATTGAGCTTGAAGAGGCTTTGCCCTACATACAGATCGTACCGACAGGAACATATCCTGTAACGATTTCCGTTATGGTCAGTGAGGAGTTTGGAAATCGCTATGCCTGTGTTAAAGTCAAAATCAATGAAACCAAACCGGTATATTATGACCTGGGTGTAGTCGGAAATGAGGATTTAGACGAAGAACTTGAAGATGATGAATATTTTGGATTTATCGTAGATGCCGGAATGGGCTGTATTCTTGATGCAAAGACGCAGGAAGCATTTAAGGCATATTGGAATCAGCGATGCAGAGTGGAAGAGGATATTGATCCGTATAACGACCTTTTCTGCGATTTATTGGATGAGAACTATAAAAAATATCCTAAATATCAGCGCGACTGCGGGGACTGGCTGAACTGGACGATTCCTGAAACCGATTTGAACATACCTATTTTTGCATCAGGCTGGGGAGACGGCGTATATCCGACTTATTTTGGTTACGATGCCGATGGGAGAATCTGCGGTATTTATATCCTGTTTATTGATGTGACGGAGGAGTCGGAGGCATAAGAAAACGGGAAATACGGATTGGTGCGGTGCAGATTCAGTACTTCTTAAATTCTGTAATTTTCTTTCAAAAACCTCTTTACATTGGTATTATACCAAGGTTTATACTGGAAAAAAGTAAAGGTTGGAAAGAAAATATAATAGAGAAGAGGTAAAAAATGACAACATTGCAAGGTAAAGATTTTAATAGGGGAGAAGTGAAGAAAACACTTCTTAAGTATGTATTGTCGTCTGTGGCGGCGATGTGGGTGTTTACATTGTACACAATGGTAGACGGTATGTTTGTGGCAAGAGGTGTAGGACCTGATGCGCTGGCTGCGGTAAACCTGTCGATGCCGCTGATCAATACATCTTTTGGAATCAGTATTCTGTTTGCAATCGGAGCAAGTACGAGAGCTTCCATCTACAAAGGAAGAGAAGAATACGACAAAGCCAGTCATGTATTTACGATGAGCACGATTACGGTTTTCGTACTTTCTCTGATTGTAACGGTTATCTGCCTTTTAAATCTGGACACAGTTTCCGATATTCTAGGCGCAACGCCGCAGACCAAGGAATATGTAATGGATTATCTGCGCATTATTCTTCTCTTCGATGTATGCTATATGACCGCATATAATCTGGAAGTTTTAGTGAAGGCGGACGGATATCCGCAGAAGGCTATTTTTACACCGCTGATCGGCGCCGTTATGAATATCGGTTTAGACTATGTTTTCATTATGCACTTCCACTGGGGCATCAAAGGCGCAGCGTGGGCAACCGGTATTTCACAGCTGGTTACACTGATAATTTTCACGCAGCATTTCCTGTCAAGAAAATCAGGATTCAAGTTTATAAAAATCAGGTATTCGCTCAAAGAAGCTCTTCAAACGGCGAAGCTTGGAATTTCCGACTGCGTAACGGAACTGTCTATGGGTGCGGTGATTTTTCTGTTTAACAATGCGCTGATCAGAATTTCAGGAAATGACGGTGTGGTTGTGTATACCGTAATATCTTATGTTTCACAGCTGATTCTGATGACGATGGTGGGGCTGAACCAGGGAATGCAGCCTCTCGTCAGCTTCTATTACGGAAGAGGAGAGCTGCATATCAAAAACTATATCTTCAGACTTTCTATGATTGCGGCGGTGTTTTTCTCCCTGCTGGCATTCATACTGGGATTCTCTTATCCTGACCCGGTTGTTGCCATGTTTATTGATCCTGCTGAAAATCACGAACTGTTCCTTCACGGAGTGAGTGCGTTCAGACTGTTTTCCTTCTCATTTATTCCGATCGGGCTTGTGGTTCTGATTTCGGGATATTTCACAGCGCTTGAAATGCCGAAATCGGCTATGATTATTTCAATCTGCCGGGGACTGGTCTTTGTGGTGCTGGCTCTGATTGTTATGGCTCTTTTGTTTGGAGAAACGGGAGTATGGCTTACTATGGCAGTATCCGAAACTCTGTCCTTAGTGATTGCGCTGCTTTTGTATAAGAAAAACAAAGTGAATGGTGAAAGTGTATACAGCGGTATTTAAGGTGTTTCAAAGTGAGTACATAAAAAGCGCCCCGCGGTTTTTCGGCGCGGCAGAAAAGAAACCGCAATGTAAAGAAGTCAGCCGCTCCGTCCGGTATATGAGGGATACCGGACGGAGCGGCTGTTTTATTGAGAAGTTTACAAAATTCAGCCGTATCGTTTTTCTGTTTTTAGACAGCTTATAGTTTTTGATTCGTAAGCATTGAAGCACTTATAAATCCCATAAATCAGGGAGGTGGCATATACAGTGCAAACACAGAAGATGACTGTTTTAGGAAGATGATTGATTCGGAAGGGAACGGGATATATAATATAGACAAGGCACGATGAGAAATCTGCTTTTTGGGAAGTCGGTCATACGGAAACAGGAAACGGAGGTATGCTTATGGGTGAACAAGGATATCGCAGAGCGACAGCGGAAGACATCTGCGGGGTTGCGGCGATTTATGAAAAAATACACGATGCGGAGGAAGCCGGCGCCGTTACAATCGGATGGGAAAGAGGCGTGTATCCTGTAGAGGAAACAGCCCGCGCCGCGCTGAAGAAAAACGAACTGTTTGTATATGAAGATGGCGGCAGAATTCTTGCAGCTGCGATTATCAACAAGACGCAGGTGGATGTTTATGCGAAAGGAAACTGGCGTTATGAAGCCGCTGATGATGAAGTTATGGTGCTGCACACACTGGTGGTGGATTTAGATGCGGGACGGGGCGGCATCGGCAGCGGATTTGTGAAATTTTACGAAAACTATGCCGGAAAATGCGGATGCAGCGTGCTCAGAATGGATACCAACGAAAAAAACAGTGCAGCGAGAAGAATGTATGCGAAACTCGGCTATATCGAATCTGATATGGTTCCCTGTGTTTTTAACGGAATTGACGGCGTGAATCTGGTGCTTTTGGAAAAGAAACTGCAGGCGGATTGAATTGAGATATTGACTTTTTGTTAGAAAATCTATAAAATAGTTATATTCGAAGGTTAGACTGAAGCAGAGGCAGACGGAATGTGCATATCGTTTATCCGCTGCTGTATTCTGAATGAAAAGAAAGGAACGACAGAAATGGCTTACAAAAAATTTAATGACTTAGTGGAAGCTTGCAAACAGCATCCTCATACAAATACTGTTGCCGTTGCGGGCGCAGCGGACGCACATGTTTTAGGCGCTGTTGTAAAGGCAGAAAAAATCAACCTGGTAAAACCGATTCTGGTCGGTGACGCAGCTGAGATTGAAAGACTTTTGAAAGAAATCGGTGAAGAGCCGGCAAATTACAGAATTATAGATGCGAAAACACCGGCGGACTGCGGTGTGGAAGCTGTGGAACTGGTAAAAGCGGGAGATGCGCAGTTCATTATGAAGGGTATGGTTGATACCAAAGATGTTCTGAAACCGCTTGTAAAGAAAGAAAACGGTCTTCATACCGGCAGAGCTATGTCTGTATTCACTTATAACGAAGTGCCGCAGATGGACAAGATGCTGGGACAGGCGGACGGCGGTATGATTCCGTATCCGACTTTAGAGCAGAAAAGAGATATTATCATTACCGGTGTGGAAGCGCTGCATAAGCTGGGTATTGAACATCCGTCCGTTGCCGTACTTGCGCCGGTTGAAAAGATGAATCCGAAACTGGTTGAATGTACAGACGCAGCGGCGCTGGTTGAAATGAATAAAGACGGCACAATCACAGGCTGCGATGTGGTGGGTCCGATTTCCTACGATGTGGCAATGAGCAAGGAAATTGCAAAAACCAAGAAGTTTGACTGCCCTTACTGCGGTGAATTCGATATGCTGGTTTACCCGAATATGTCCGCAGGAAATATGGCGCATAAGGCAATGATTATCTGCGGCGGCACCAAAATGGCAGGCGTTGTGGTAGGCGCAAAAGTACCTGTTGTGCTGACTTCAAGAGGCGCTTCCGAAGAAGAAAAATTCGTTTCTCTGGCTCTTGCTTCCCTGATTTCTTAATTTGAACAGGGAGAAGAAATCCTTTCGCATAAATTTCGTATAATATTGAATATAAGCCCGGGATTTTCCCGGGCATTCTTCTGAGCTGAAAGCAAAGGACAGGTGCAGAAAAGACAGTCTCCGGAGGGGACCCATGCAAATCATATTACTATATTGAAAAAGGAGTTAAATGCTATGGCATATAAAATTTTAGTAATCAATCCGGGCTCAACTTCCACAAAAGCTGCAGTTTATTTGGACAGAGAGCAGCAGTGGGCAGAGAGCATTTCTCATACACAAGAAGAACTGGCGCCGTTTCCCGACATTTATTCACAGATGGACTTTCGTTCCGCTGTAGTGATGGACTGCTGCAGGAAACACGGCGATGAAATCGCAAGTTTTGACGCAGTAGTCGGAAGAGGCGGACTTCTGCCGCCGATTCGCACAGGCGCATATGAAGTAGACGAAAATATGCTGGACTGCCTGAAAAACAGACCGCAGATGCACCATGCCTCCAATCTGGGCGCGCCGATTGCCTATGCAATCGCACAGCAGGCGGGCGTAAAAGCGTATATTTACGATGCGGTAGCTGTAGACGAAATGGAGGATATCTACAGAGTGACAGGTATCAAAGGTATCGAAAGATACGGCAGAGGCCACAATCTGAATATGAGAGCGGCTGTACTGAATCTGTGCGAACAGAAAGGCATCGATTATAAGGAGCATAATATTATGTCCGTACACCTGGGCGGCGGTATTTCCGTAGGTCTTTTCGATCACGGCACTCTGGTGGATATGATTTCCGACGACGAAGGTCCGTTTTCGCCTGAGCGTGCAGGCGGTCTTCCTGCTTTCAAAGTGGTGGAATACTGCTACAACAAATTTGACAGTCAGGCGGATATGATGAAAGAGCTGCAGAGAAAGGGCGGTTTGATCTCCCACTTCGGTACTGCGGATTCCAGAGAAGTGGAAAAGCTGGTGATGGACGGAGACGAACATGCCAAGCTCATTTACGATGCAATGATTCTTAACATTGCAAAGAATATCGCAAAACTTTCCGTAGATGTAAACGGACAGATTGATTATATTATTTTAACCGGCGGCATCGCATTTTCAAAATATGTGACAGACGGCATTACCGAAAGGGTGAAGTTCATTGCGCCTGTGGAAGTTATTGCAGGTGAAAAGGAAATGGATTCTCTGGCATTCGGTGCGCTCCGCGTTCTCCGCGGTGAAGAAACTGCAAGGATTTTTAAGGAGGATTAGTGCTGATGCAAAGTAATAAAAGATGGTTTTATCTGGGCGTGGCGACACTGCTCTTGATTTTCTGCGGCCTGATTTACGGCTGGTCGCTGTTTCGCGAGCCTTTCAGTCAGGTTTATCCCGACTGGAGCCTCTCTCAGCTTTCGATGACATTTACAATTTCCATGACTTTTTTCTGTCTGGGAGGGTTTGCTGCGGGAAAGCTTTCCGCAAAGCTGCCCCCGCGCAGTATTATTATGATTTCCGCCGTGCTGCTTCTGGTCGGATTTTTTGGCGTATCGAGGCTGAATCCGGAGGACTCCGGAAAGTCTCTTACTATGCTGTATCTTTGCTATGGCGTGCTTTCCGGAACAGGAGTGGGTTTCAGCTACAACAGCGTGATCAGCACGATGAACAAATGGTTTCCGGATAAAACAGGAACGGCTTCCGGCATTATGCTGATGGGATTTGGTCTGGGTGCGCTGATTTTAGGCAGTCTGGCGACCGGTCTTATATCATCTGTCGGTATTTTTAAGACTTTCTTTATTTTAGGCATTGCGATTTTCGTTGTGCTTATGGCAGGATTTTTCTTTATTAAAGCGCCTTCCGGTGAAGGCGGGGCGAAAGCCGTTTCCGCAGAAGGAAAGACCACGGGAGAAATGCTGAAAACACCGTCGTTTTGGATTTTTATCTGCTGGTGCGTTGTCGGAAACTCCGCCGGTCTTATGGTGATTAACAGTGCGGCTTCTATTGCGGTTCTTTTCGGCGCGCCTGCTATTGTCGGTATGGTAGTGTCCGTATTTAACGGTGCGGGCCGCGTGATCATCGGCGGGATTTTTGATAAAATCGGCAGAAAAATTACTATGCTGGTAAATATGGCTGCACTTCTTGCCGGCGGTATTGCATTGTTTACCGGTGCAAAGACTGAAGCGATGGTATTGATTTTGACAGGCCTTTTGTGTATGGGTATTGCTTACGGCGGATTTCCTACGATTACATCTGCTTTTATAAACCGTCAGTATGGACCGAAATACTTCCCGTCCAATTTCAGTTTAGCGAATTTTTCACTGATTCCGGCGGCAATTCTGGGACCGATGATTTCCAGCAAGCTGGTAGAAAAGGCAGGCGGCGCATACGATACTACTTTTATGGCGATTATTCTCTGTGCTGTCGGAACTCTGGTTCTGTGGGTGCTTCTTAACAGCGCCTGTGCAAAGGAAGAAAAGAAATAGCCTTCTTAAAAACTCTTAAATTTAACTCGACAAATAAATACATAAAATTTACATCAATATTTTGCCATAACCCTGTATGCATGTGTGTACAGGGTTATTTTTAATGGTGTGCTCGGCGAGCGCACATTCTAATGGGTGAAAGTCCCGAATCCGCCAGGTAGTGGGAAGGATATAGCCGAAGACAAGGGTGTCTATCGCGAGGTAGAATCTGAAGGAAGTCGGATGTGGGGAACATACTAATCCACGGGCAAAGCTCCGGTCTGACGAACAGAAATCATATACGAGGTTATGTATGAGGGTAAGTCTTCCATACAAGATGAAGCCCAATAACTACACGGAATCATACTGTTACGAAGCATTTTATTTGATGCCGTAATTTGCAGAATTCGGCAAATTAAAATATCACATTTTCAGCCTTGTTATAACGGTAATAATTTTTTTCTATTACTGTTATAACAAGGATTCCAGGGGTTCGGGGATGGAAGATCCCCGCATATTTCTTCACAATTTAATTCTCCGAAAATGGCATATTATAATGTGCTGGTCAACAATACATAATAGATATGGCAGACAGATGGAGTGAAAGAATGTGTGAGTACCCGAGG
>CALBGO010000035.1 GCA_937894585.1 uncultured Eubacterium sp. | reverse complement strand
GATGCTGTAATGTCCTTGGATACCGGTTTCTGTTCCTCTTCAGGCCAGCCTCCTGTATTCGGGTCTTCCTTCCAGTCTTCTGTATAGTAGAACAGAATGGAATCTCCGTTTTTAACAGTATACGAGTTGATACCCACATCAGGAAGAGAGCCATTTACCTTATACAGCCATCCAGAATTCGGACCTTTTGAAAACTCCGCAAGAGTCTTTCCATTATATGTCATAGATTTTACATATCCTGCTTCCGCACCTTCCTGCGTAATGCCAGTCCCTTCGATGGCTTTTACAAACGCATGATATACGGCGCTTCCCTCTTTTACAGTGACAGTCTTTCCGCTCAGCCAGCTGTCTGTATCAGACTGAATCGAAACCTTTACAGTAATATCCTTATTATCCTCACCAGGTTCAGGCGGCGTTACGATTTCCCCCTCACCTGTTGCGTGACCTGCAGAAACTTTCGTTTTACTATAGTCATAAATGTTATACGGTGCATTTTCGTATTTTGCTGCTGCAACCAGGGCACGGAATCCCTGCTCTGTTGCCATTGCATTATCCTGTCCCGAGAATATGAATTTATTTGTCTTCACATTCACATGGGAAAGCAGACCGTCAACAATCGTTGCGCCGCCTTCTGTTCTCAGTTTCTCAGGGTTGTAACCGGCTGCAGCAAGACCTGCGATTACCATCGCATCTGCATTGGCATTGCCGAGAGAACCTGTATGATCCATTGCCTCAGGCAAGGCTTTCATAATCATATCAACAATCACTTTTGCATCAGCATTGCTGTCATAGTATGCGGTCAGTGCTGCCAGTGCTGCGCCTGCGGTATCAGGGTCATCGAAATGTTCGCCTGCAAATTCATAACCGAACAGTCCTGTTCCAACATTGTCTTTCAGAAGCCTGATCAGACTGTTCTTCTGTGTATCGGAAAGTTTCACATTGCCCTGCAGATCTGCAAGAAGAACCCATGGTGCGCTGTAATAGCCGCCAGAAGTCACATCCATTGCAGCAAGTCTGCCTGCGTTGTTTACACGCTTTACATCATTTGCCTTATAGAGTTTTGTGGTATCAATGCCCATTGAACGCAGTGTGATTTCCAGCTTCGCTCTGTCGCTTACGGATGCATTCTCCTTTGCTGCAGTGGTGATGCCTGTATTCAGTGCATTCTGTTTTGCGTCTTCGGTTGTCTTGTGGTCTTTTCCGGAAAGAGTGCCGTAGGCTGCCATATCCATAATCGTCCACAGATCACTGCTGTCAGTGTAGTCTGCAGCGATTGTGTCCATGAGTTCTGTACGCTTTTCTTCGGAAACCGGCAGCATCACTTTGATTCTCTTAGTGTATGCCGCATTCTGATCCGAAAGTTTCAGCGTCACATCAATCCACATAGATTTTGCTGTATCATTTGCCTTTTTAAGCTTCAGCGTGTCTCCACCGGTCAGATAGTTCTTTCCTTCCTGAGAAACTGTATATGTAACCTTTACATTTTCATCGGCTGTCACATCTTTTTTGAGAGGAGAAACCGTTCCTTCAGCCTCTGTGCCGGTCGGAACCGCATAGGCATCCAGATACTTTTCTGCTTCGCCGGAAAGATCTGACGGCAGATTGATGCCGAACATTTCATAAAGCTTTTCGGCAGTTGCTTTCATATCAGGGAGCTTCATCTGTGAAAGCTTTTCTTTTTCAGTCTCTCCCTCAAACTTAGTACTGTTTCCGATAACGGAATCGATTCCCGTACAGTTTCCGTATGCATCTTTAATTGTCACCATATTTTCAGGTCCTGCCAATGTTCCTCCTAAAACACCGGCAAATCCACCGTTATATCCTGCGGAAGACTGGCCTGTTACAGTCACAGTTCCTGCACTGATTACAAAATCCGCCTTACTTACCGCGCCGGCAAAACCGCCGGTATACTCAGATCCTGTAACATTGCCTAAACTATACGCAGTTTTAATCTCGCCTGCGCTGTATCCGGCAAAACCGCCGGTATGACCATTGCCGTTTACAGCACCTTCAGAATGACAATCATAAATATTGCCATCGTTGTCTCCAACAAAACCGCCTGTGGTTGTCGTTCCTGTAACATTACCTAAAGCATAACTCTTCGTTACATTTCCCTTGTTGTCACCAATCAGCCCGCCGGTTTTATATTTTCCTGTCACTTCTACATCTGCATGACATTTATCAACGGCACTGTAGATCGAGAACAGTGTGTCTTTGTCATAAGCGCCGCCATTTTCGCCCACCAGTCCTCCTGTTGAACCGGTATTGGTATTTTTATCTGCTATACCTGTAACCTTACCTGTCACTGTGCAGTTTCCTATCAGATTTGCTTCGTTTCCTGACATATTATTCTTGTCAAGTTCGACCATTGCATATCCTACAAGGCCGCCAACTCTGCTTGTTCCGCTGATATTGGCACCTTTCAGTTTCAGGTTCTTTACGGTTGCGCCCTTAATGGCGTTAAAGAAACCTGTGCAGTCATCACTCCTGCTGATCTTTACATTTGAAATCACATGATTCTGTCCGTCAAACACGCCTGTAAACGGTGCGGATACAGAGCCGATTCCGTCAAATTCAATTCCGTTAAGATCAAGAGATCTGCCCAAGCGATAGTTTTTGGCAAGTTCTTTGCCATCCTTTGTATTCGCCAGCTTCTGCAAATCTTCCACGGTGTTGATATCAACCCAGTTTTCTTCTTTTCCTGTGCCCAGATCTCCCCAAAGAGGACCTTTGAAGAGGTTTTCTGTAGTACCTTCATACCATAGAAGTTTATCGCCATCCTTTACGGTTGCAATGGACGCACTTACATTTGACAGTTTATCATTTACGGTAAACATCCAGCCATCCGGTGCCTCTACAGCCCGTCCGTTAATGGTATGAATATATCTGCCGAATGCGCTGCTTGTCTTGTATGAATAGGTCATCTTGTTCTGTTTTACAGCTTCATCCATCAGATCAACAACTCGAGTATTTCCATTGCTGCTCATGGTAACAGAAACAGGTTCACCCATTTTTTCAAAGTTATAAGTGGATTTGTTATATTTTGCAACAGCAATCTCCACTGTAATATCTCCTGCCGCAGTACCTTCCGGCGCTTTTACACCGTTTAGATACGGTAAGCCGTCATTTTTGCCTTCATTCTGGAGCCATGCAGAGCTGCCGGCACTGAGCGCTTTCAGGAAGTCTGCGGTCTTCATTTCGTCAGTAGTTCTGCCCTGTGCGCCATATGGCCTGCAATCTTTATTTTCGGCGTTATAGTAACAGTTTGTAACGCCTTCAGACTGATCATACTGGAAAGCCAAATTCGGCTTGTTACCACCGATAAATCCGTTTCCTTCCTCTCCTGTGACAGTTACTTTTCCTGCCGCGTAGCAGTTCTCATATATATTGCCCTGATATACGCTTCTTCCTGCAAAGCCTCCGGAATAACCTCCTGCTGAAACAGCTCCCAGTGCAAAGCAGTTTCTGACTGTTCCGCCGTATCCAAGACCAATAAAGCCTCCGGCGTAATCGCTCTGCGTGTTTATGTTCATCGAAGTCCAGCAGCTTTCAATCAGACCGGTCCCTTCATTGGAACCGACAAACCCTGCATGACCTGTCGCCGTTTTGCTGTTTGAAACTAAACTTCCGCCTTCAACATAACATTTGCTGATTTTTCCGTAGTTTCGGCTTACCATACCGCCAAGCACAGCACCTGTATCTGCTGTAATATTGCAGTTCTTAACAGCGCAGTCTGTAATAGTTCCGCGATTATTAAGGGCAAGCACTGCTGCATTATCCGAAAACAGTACATTTGCATTTTCAATGGTCATATCGCAGACAAGACCGGTTGCCCCGATATCTGAAAACAAACCTGCGTCGTTGTTACTTAATGTCAGGCCTTTGATTTTAAAGCCATTTCCATCCATCGTTCCCATGAAACGATTGTTCACATTTCCTATGGATTTTGTCTTAGCCTGGTCTGCCGCTGATAACTCCGAAAAATCGATATCATCTGTCAGATAGTACTTCTTGCCCCATTCAACTGCCTGTTTACTGATATTGCTGCCGTTTTCGGCCGGCACATCTTCGATGTTGGCAAGCTCAATCCACTCTTTCGCTGTAGAAATAGGAATCCAGTCTTTTCTGTCAGTATCAGGTTTCTGTGCTTCGCCCACAGTATATATCGGACTGTACTCAGATATACCGCTGCTGATAAAGCCCTTTATCTTACCGTCTTCGTTTGTTTCTGATCTTACGGCAAAAGCATATTTGCCATCTACAGTAAAGATATTGCCGCAGTCCATCTGCGTCTGTTCCGGTGAGACAAGTTCATATCTGATTTTTTTATAAACCGGTTTGCTTTCAGTTCCACTTACTGCATAGATAATCACTGAATAAAAATCAGCATTTGGAGAACCATTCCACTTCGCTGTGGTTCCATCCCACTGCAGATTATACGGTTTTGTCAGATGATTGTAGCATGAAGTCAGGCTGTCCCGATACATCGCATCAAGTTCAGCCAAAGTCACCTTCTGCGGAACATTTCCACTGATATAACCACTGCCTTCTTTTGCAACCGGTGTAACGGTAAAGTAATATGGGTATTCCCCGCCTTTATTGATTTCTTCGGTAAAATCATGTTTTGTTTCTTTTACATTCTCAATCTGCTTTACCTTTTCAATTTCAGGTCTGTATACACCAAGATCTACATTATGTTTTCCGTCGTCTAAAATATCTGTTAAATATTTCTGCTGAGCAGCAACAGCCGCTTTATGCGCCTCATGATCCTCCTGCGCTTCAATCACCGCCATGACCAGCTTGCTATATGCTTCTTTTTCCTGCTGTGTCATGGCTTCTATGATTTTACTTTCATCAGTATAGCGGAGTCTCTGGGCCGGCGTCTTACTCGTGTCCATGACTTTCGCTTTCTGCTCTTTAGAAAGCTCTTGCCATACAAAATCTTCTTTCCACAGGGTTATGGTATAGCTGTCTGCGTATGGAACTTCGTCCCACATAGCAACCGGATCCATCTTGAAGAAGCAGTTCCAGCTCTGCTCATCTGCTTCGATTACTTCCTGTGTTGCAGGATCTATGTAATCCTGTCTTTCATATTTCCAATGTGCATTCTTTACAGGCGCCAGCGGCTTATCCTCCACAGGCGACTTGGTCTTCTGCCAGAATAAAATCGGATATCCGTTGTTATCAGAAGGAGAAGTTTTCCATGCTCTTTCCTCGCCGGTTCTATCACCATTGAGTGCACCTTCCAAATCCTTCAGTTCTGCTGATGTCTTCGCTGTCGCATTGCTGTCCGCAGGAAGTGTATCTAAGTAGTAACAATTTTTTGCGGAACCGCTGAAACTGCTTACCATACCGAATACAGCTTTACCACCTGTCACTTGACCTGCACTGTAGACATGTGAAACATCTGCTGCAGCATATGCGATTACACCGCCGATATTACCACTCTGACCTGTTACGCTGCCCACATTATACAGATCAGTAACAGTTGCACCGTTGGCATTTCCGATCACACCGCCGACTTTCGCCTTGGCCGATACAGTTCCGGCATTGAAAGATGCACTTACCTCTGCTCTGTCTGTATATCCTGCCACACCGCCAACATTTTCAGAATCTGTTCCGGTGATATTACCGTGATTGGAGCAGTTCTTCAGCACACTCTTGTCGCTATAATCTCCAATCTGACCGACAACACCACCAATCTTTTCTTTTTTACTGCCACTGGCAGTTACATCTGTATAGTTGTGGCAGTTCACAATCTTTGCATATTTTGCATTTCCGGCAATTCCACCAAGGAAGCTTCCGTCACTTTTAACCGTTCCCTTTACAGTCAGGTTCTTCACCTCTGCGTATTTGGATGAAGTTCCTTGCAGAGCTCCGAATAGCCCCACATAGTTTCCGCTACTCTCGATATTTACACCGGAAATCGTGTGATCTTTTCCATCAAAGATACCGGCATACGGTTTTGTTGAATACTTTATCGTAGCACCAATCGGCATGAACGGATATTCGCCCAAGTCGATATCATCTGTCAGGACTGCATCGTAGTTCTTCCCTGTTCCTGCGTTTACCTGTTCTGCAAACCATGCAAGCTCAGCACCGGTTCCGATCTCGTAGATGCCCTGCGCATTCGGCGTCACTTCCTCTTTTGACTCGCCGTCCCATGCATTCGATTCGCTCAGTGTCACTTTGACGGTTTCATCCTTCTTCAGATGAACGGTTCCGGTTTGCTTACCGTAACCCTTTGCCTTTATCACCCAGGTGTATTCGCCTTCCGGAAGGTTATAAAATCCGTCCGGTGAAACAGAAAGGGAATTTCCGTTATGCATCACCTGAATTCTAAGATCAGGCACATGCGGTGTGACGTCAAACTGCAGCTTATATTTAACCGCTTCATCCAGCGTAACCGTCTCATTTACGCCTTTTTCTGTCACCTCGAAATTCTTTTTCTGTGCAGTATACCCGAAAGCTGACACTTCGTAGTTGTATTTTCCGGCTTTCAGTGCATATCTGTGCACGCCGTTCTCGCTGCCTGCTGCAGACATCAGTGTGCCCTCAGCATCGAAAACCTTAAAGTCCGCATTTTCCGGATTCACCGTAAATACTGCCTCATATTTCGGTGTATTATCCTGGAATGCGAAGATCGGATATCCTTCATTGACAGGATTTTTCATGTCCGCGATAAAGGCTGCGCCAAGGTCTGCAACAAAAGCAGGCGCTTTCATTTCTTCTGCGGTTTTACCTGTTCCTAATCTATCAGCCCCTTTCACGCCTTCATAGTAACAGTTCTTAACACTACCGCTGCTTTTTTTACCGATGAGCGGATTTGAATCGCTTTTTCCTGTTACCATGCCTACCGAATAGCAGTTTTCTATCACAGCACCAGAATCATTGAGCTGACCTACAAGACCTCCCGTATTTCCTGATTCATTTGCTACAGTTCCCCTGTGATAGCAGTTTTCAGCCTCTGCTTTATAATTGATTCTGCCAATCATCCCTCCTACATTGTAGGCATTGCCTGTAACAGTTCCGATGTGGGCAGACTGATTTATTTTTACGCCTCTGCCGGAAATATCACCGATCAGTCCTCCTGCATATCCTTTTGTACTTGTAATGTTTGCAGTCACAATGCAGTTTTCCACAATTGTATCAGCTCCTGCCTTTGCAATCAGACCGGCTGTATATTCGCCGCCTTTCACGGTGCCTGAAACAAAAAGGTCTCTGATTGCTGCATCCCTTACAGTTCCAAATAATCCCTGATAGCTTTCAGCAGAATCAATACAAAGATTCTTTATTTTATGACCTTTTCCGTCAAGCGTCCCTTTGAATTCTTTCCCATAATCCTTCTTTCCAATCGGGGTCCACGGCTCACCGCCAAGGTCAATATCTTTTGTCAGTACAGCATTAAGTGGAGATTTTCCGCCGTTTACCTGCTCTGCAAACCATGCAAGCTCGGCACCGCAGGAAATCTGATATACGCCGTCAGCCTGCTGCGGTTCAATGACATCCCCCTGTCCTTCCCATGCAGTTTTTGCAGCTAAAGGGATCTCAATCTCATGTCTGTTCTCCGCCTTAAGGTCTGCAAATTCCAGTTTTCCTGTCACCTTGGCGTAGTTTGCACTCTTAAAGGTATATTCATAATCATAACCTGCCGGAAGCTTATAAGTCAGATTGTCTTTTTCGGCAGTCATTGTCTTCTTACCGGTGGTTACCGTCAGACTTCCGTTCTGAATCTCTTCACCGTTGATCAGCGCTCCGTATTTGAACACGACAGTCTGCTCAGGCTGTTTTGCAAGGTGAATTTCCTTGGTCTGTCCCGCTTTATTGATTTTAACAGAACCTTTATCTGTTTTATATCCAAACAGCTCAGCAGTATAGTTATAAATACCGTTCGGTACAGAATAAGTTGTGCCGCCGGCCGGTGATACGATCCTTCCTTCACCATCAGTCAGCATAAATTCCGCTTCCTGCGGTGTTAAATTGAATTGAAGCGAATATTCATTCGGAATTAGTTTGATATTCTTCGTCACATCAGACTTTCCGACTGTGATAGAGCCGGACTGGGCCGCAAGGTCTGTTTCTGCATCTTCCTTCTGTACAACCTCATAAGTGCAGCTTTCTCCTGATTTCAGACCAGAAGCCGTATAAACACCTGTTTCTGAAGCGGGCTGCTGTGCTCCGTTTATCGTAACAACAGCATCTATCGGCTGCACATACAATGTAACGGCATATTCTGCATCCGGATTCTGCCATTTCAGAATCGGGTATCCTTCGTTTAATAATGTACTCAAATCATTCTGAAATGCACCACCAAGTTCTGTTGGGAAAGCCTTCAGTTCTGCAGTTGTTTTAGCAGTAATGCCACTCTGATCGTTTGCCTGTATTCCGTCAGCCTTTTCACTGTCATAGAAACAGCCACCATATTTCCCACTATTCGGATATCCAGCAAAAGCATAAACTCTACTGCCTTCACCAGTAATTGATGCTGCAGAATAGCAGTTAGTGACATCTGTTCCAAATGAAACATACCCGATTAAACCACCCGTATTACCTGTCTTGCCGTCAACCAGACCTCTCGCATAGCAATTTTCCAGAGTTCCGCTAGCATGCCCAATCAAGCCTCCTGTTCTCGTAGAATAAGATAAAGAGCCTGTAACACCTGCGGTACTGTAACAGTTTTTAAGTATTATATCTTCCGACGCATAACCGACCAGTCCGCCTGTATATACTGCACCTGATGAAGTGGAAGATACATTCCCTCCGCTGACACCGCAGTTTTCAATAGCAGAACCGTTGGCAGTAACTTTACCTACCATTCCTCCTGCGCCCTCATATGAACCCGATGTGTTCGTTATATTGCAGTTCTCAAGAATCAGATCTTTTATCACCGTCGATTTTTCCAGTTCTGCAAAGAGCCCTGTATTGCCGTCGGCTGAAATACTAAGATTTCTGATTTTATGTCCGCTGCCGTCAAAGCTTCCGTCTCTGATACTTCTGATCGGCTGCATGGAAACGCCGGACATATCGATATCCTTTGTCAGACGATACTCGCCTGTAAGCTGCTTTCCACCCAGTGCAGCAAGCTCTTCTGCTGTTCCGATTTCCGTGACCTCACCTGCGGAAGCAGCCCATGCGCTGCCGAGATTCCAGTTTTCAAAACCGAATCCGGTCAGAACCATGGCAAAAGCCAGCGTAAGAACAATCAGTTTTTTAAATCCTGTTCTCATGATATTCCTCCTAACCAAATGATTGTATCTCAACACAGTTTCTGCACTTACAGAATCTGTGATAAAAGGGTTATGTCGGCTTTTGGTATGAAGGTTTCAATAAAAAAACGATGATTAAAAATCATCGCACTTTGTGACATTGAAAACACAGAATGATTATCAGGCATAATCATTCTTTTCATTCGGCTCCTGCAAAAAACTGATTTCTGCAGAATTTGTAGGTCTTCTGACTGATACATTCAGATACAATAAGTCACTAATTTCTCATCACTTCACTTAATTTGTATCAGCACACCAACTCAGCCTTCTCTCCGAGCCATTACAGCTCTTCCAATGACCGGTTTTCACCGCACGTGAAACAAATTTCACATGGAGATGATGCTTTGTAAACACAGCTACTAAGGAAAAGTATCTTTATAATAAAGAACTTATCAATACTAAAATACTCTCCACATGTTCAGGATTCTCACCTGATTCCCTTGTTCAGCAAAGAACAAGAATGCGTGTTCAGGAAAAACTGGCAAAAGTCCTCCCAAGTCGCGCATTTGCCACAAAAGCCCGCGATATTAAACTCCAGATGCCGACACTATGTCGGCGCACAAAAGAGCCTCTTGAAAACTCTTCCGCAATAGAAAAAACTGCATCACAATATCGTGATGCAGTCCGTATTTCTGCTGTAAATTTCATGTCCTTCTGCTGATACACCGTCAGGAAAAACCGGTCTCATGCAGGTCTCCTGGCTAGGAACTCAAATGCCGCTTTCACCTTCCCGAAATCTTCTGCACAGGCAGTGCTCTCAGTGGTATCTGAAATCGGCTCGTCCGTTACAGTGGCGGGACCGCGCAGGACTTGCACCTGCTTCCCTCTTAGCTCCCGCTCCGCAGGAAAACGCTCTGCGCGGGGAGAACATGAAACAATCTATTTTCTTCAGTATACTCTCCTACGAGCAGATCTGTCAACATTGATGTATGTTATGTATACGAATGTACAAATATACGCATGAATAAAGACTTCAATCGTTCGATACCAAAAAGAAACTAATTCATGGTTTATCTTTTTCATAAATCAGCGCTTTTCTCAGTGACATTCTTTCCATTCCGGTTCCGTATTCTGTCAGCTCAAATCGTTCTCCGGGTTTCATGAAAGGTTTAATTTTCTCTGCCAACCTCGGAAAGAGAGATATCCTGTCTCCCCGGTAATCGACGGCAAAATACAGGTACGGAACTTCCTCTGCCTTCTCTTTTGCAAGAAGGATCCAGACTCTGTTTACGTTTTCTTCTTTTTCAAAAAAGCCCTGCAGAGTGTTTATCAGACCTTCCGGAAGATGTGCAGGAATTTCCAGAATCAGATCCTCTGAATGCACATGCCACCTTACATCCATGCCTGTGATTGCTTTATCAAATGAGTTCAACGCAGTTCTGTCAAACAGAATATTCTCCTGAAACGGTTCTAAGACGATGCCGCAGATCTGTTCCGGCAGTTCCAGCAGGGTATGACGCAGTACTGTAAAATCAATCTCCACGAGAGTTCCCTTGATTTTTCCTTCTCCGGATTTTCTGTTACAAAAAGAGGGAATATACTGCTCTCCCTTCTGATTCAGCAGAAGCTCCAGTGTAATACTCCCGTCGGGCTGTTTTGTGCACGGAATCCAAACCTTCTGTCCTGCAAGTTTCTGATACAACTGTTCTCTCTGATTCATATATACTCCAATCTTGTTTATAGATGCATCAGAGCGCAGCAAAACCATCTGCTGCGCCCTGTTTTTCTGAGAAAAAATACTTGTTGAAAATTCTTTTTCTCAGGCTATTTCACTTTTGCACTTACTTTAGAAGACCATTTTGTATAAATCTTCTTACCTTCCATGGTGCGATAGCCGCGCACTTTGTAGTAATAAGTTTTACCCTTCTTCAGGTTCTTCGTGTTTTTCACGGTAGTCTTCTTAGTCGCTGCAATTTTTTTGTATGTGCCGTTTTTCTTGTCGGCTCTGTACACCTGATAGCCGTCCACCTTGTAGCCTTTGGATTTAGTCCAAGTGACTTTCACACTTTCTTTCGATGCATACGCTTTGGCTTTTACCGTCGTTGCCTTTACACCGAAGTCCAAAGAATTTGCTTTCATGGTGCGATTTGCAAGGTTCGACCACTTGGTGTAATAGTTCTTTCCGTCAATTCTGCGCACGCCACGCACCCTGTAGTAGTAGCGGGTTCCTTTCTTAAGATTCGTGCTGTTGAGATAAGTTCTTTTCTTCGTTTCGCCGATTTTCTTATAGGTGCCCTTTTTCTTTGCAGAACGGTATACCTGATACTGATCCACCTTGTAGCCCTTAGATTTGGTCCAGGTCAGTTTGACAGAGTGTTTTTTCAGCTCGGATTTTGCTTTGATTGTCGTTGCTTTGACTCCCGCAATCACTTTGCTGTGGTCAGGCTGTTCATTTTGCTCTTTGATAGCTGCATCCAGTTTGGATTCTTCTGCCAGTACAAAACTTCCGAAAACAGAAGTTTCGAATCGGAAGTATTTCTTACCGTTTACTGTTACAACTTTGCCGGAAAGTTTCGTAAGTTTTCCGTCCGCATCCATAAAGGCAAGCGCGCAGGTCTTTGCTGCAAGGGTGTCGGAAACCGGCAGTTCTACGGTTATTTTCGCTGTACCGAGGTCTGTGATTTCCTTACCGCCGGAAAGCAGTTTCACGTCTGTGAACGCCGCATCATCTCCAAGCTGTGCTTTCTGTGCATCAGATGCCGCTTTCTTTTCCAGAATTAATGTAATCTCATCACCTGCCGCTGCTTTGACAGCTTCTGTCATTGCTCTTCTGTCCAGTGTCACATTGCCCAGTGCGGTATTGATGTTCAGCGCCGCATCAGTCTTGTCTGCGATGTTCTGTACAGATGCCTTTGGCAGTTCCACCAGAATCTTGTCTGCCTTGTCTGCACCTTTGATATTCAAGTCGATTATGTCTGCCTTGTTCTTCAACGCATCAGAAATCAGCTGATCGAT
>CALBGO010000034.1 GCA_937894585.1 uncultured Eubacterium sp. | reverse complement strand
TGAAATATTGAATTTTCAAGGTTCAACACACCTAATAGGTGTGGGAAGTCTTAGTGAATTACTGTAAAAAAAGAACTGTTGCAGAATGATATGCTTCATTTTAGGTAGACAAGTGAAATCATAAAAACTTGTTTTTTGAGAGGAAGCTTATAAAATATCTGTAACAGTTCTTTTTATCATATAAAGAGGTACACGGGCATAAAGACGGACTCTCATCGGGTTTTCAGAGAATATCCGATGAATCCGATTGTTTTTTTGGAAGTACGACAGTAAATACACTGCCCTTTCCCATAGTGCTTTTTACCGACGCTTTGCCCTGATGGGCTTCGGCAATCCATTTTACCATAGAAAGACCGAGACCGAAGCTGGTATCGCCTTCTGTGCTTGACTCGGTTCTGGACTTATCAACTTTATAGAAGCGGTTGAAGATATGAGCGCAGTCTTCCTTGGAAATACCGATGCCGTTGTCTTCTGTTTTTATAAGAATTTTCGATTCTCCGGAAGTAAGCGTCAGTCTGACAAAGGAATCCGCATCTTCTCTGCGGTATTTGATACCGTTTGTGATAAGATTGATAATCAGACGCATCATCAGCGTTTCATCTGCAAAAATTTCGATATCTTTTTCAATGGAAGTCAGAAGACGAACACCTTTTTCTTCTGCCATAAAGGATAGTTCTTCGGAGATACTTTCACACAGAAGCGACAGATTTATCTGTTCTCTGTCAATAATTTTATCTGTATTGATGGTACGGGACATCTGAAGGAGCTGCTGAATCAGAGACATAGTTCTGCGGCACTGCTGCTGAATGGTTTCAATAGATTCGCGGTACTCATCATTGGTACGGTTTTCTTCCAGAGTATATTCACATTCCGTCAGAATGACTGAAATCGGGGTTTTTAATTCGTGGGAAACATCAGAGGAAAATTCTTTTTCCGCCTGAAAAGCATTTTCCAGTCTTTCAATCATACGGTTCAGCGTTTCTGTCAGACCATAAAGTTCATCTTTTGCTTCTCCCTGGGGCAATCGTTTTGATAAATCCATTCCGTTATTGATGGAATCGGCAGCACGGGTAATTTCAGCAACCGGTTCAAAAGCTTTTCGGGTGATTCTGCGTCCGGCAAGAATAGCGCAGAGAAGCATAACAGGAAGTACGATATACATAAATCCTTTTACAGCATTTAAAGTTCTCAGGGTACTGTCCATATCATAAATACCTCGAACCCAGATTCCCTGTCCGTTTTCGTAGGAATTGAACAGGTCATAGACCAGCCAGGTTTCTCTGCCGTCCTCTATCTCCTGATAGGTTGCTGAAGAAAGGGGTGTGTAAGCGGGAAATCCGCCGGGGGCGGAACCTTTAATCAGCTGTCCGTCTTCACTGTAGACAAGAAGGATAACCCCTTTGTGATAAGAGTCAAAATCGTTGTCTATTTCCAGAACCTCGTTTTCGTAATCCACATTTTCAAAAGAAGATTGAACAGCTTTCATAACTGTATCTTTTGATACGGTATTGACCTGTCTGCTGGCAGTCATAAGAAAGACGCCGAAGACCAGCAGAGTAATCAAAACCAGTACGATGGAATAGTATAAAGTGACTCTTTTTCTGATTGAGCTGTTTTTCATTTTTATCATTTGGATTTCACCTTATTTACTGTTCGCTTTTTATAACATAACCCATACCGCGAACTGTCTGAATCAGTTTTTGATCAAAGCCTGCGTCCACTTTATTTCTTAATGTGCGGATATAGACATCGATGATGTTGCTTCCGCCTTCATAATCATAATTCCAGATATGATGCATAATTTTATCTCGGGAAAGGACGATGCCTTTATTGTGCATCAGATATTCTAAAATGGAATATTCTTTTGCTGTAAGTTTGATTTCCTTTCCTTCTCTGACAGCAATCTTTTTTTCCGTATCCAGGGTAAGAGGACCTGCGGAAATGGTATTATCAACTCTTTCAACACCGCTTCGTCTGATCATAACACGAATTCTTGCGGATAGTTCATCAAGAGCAAAGGGTTTTGTCAGGTAATCGTCTGCGCCGCTGTCAAGCCCTTCTACTTTATCTTCCACGCTGCTTCTTGCAGTCAAAAGCAGGACAGGTGTGTTCAGCTTTTTTGCACGGATTTTTTTTAAAACTGAAATACCGTCGATTCCCGGAAGCATAATATCTAAAATAACCGCATCATATTCTGTGCCGTTTATATAATCCAGTGCATCGCTGCCGTCATAACACATATCTACTGTATATCCTTCGTCTTTCAGATGTTTTGCTACAGTTTGACAGAGTCTTTTTTCATCTTCTACAATCAGTAATTTCATGGTGCAGCCTCCTTTTTCTGTTCTTTTCTTTTATCATAAAACAAAAAAATGAAAATTCAATGAGTTTTTTCATTTTCTTTTCATTTTAACGGAATATGATAGAGCCATAAACAAAGAATAAAAGTAAATGCAGACCGCAGATTATGAAAAAAATATAATTTGAGGCAGCACTTTTAAGAGGAGGATATTATGAATAAATTATTAAATAAGAAAACGGGGATTGCAGCGGCGGTCATAGCAGTTATCGTAATCGGAGCAGTTGTAATTTCAACATCTTTTTCATCGGCGCTGACATTAGATGAGGCAAAAGAAATTGCACAGAAATATGTGCCTGCTTCAGCAAAATTTGTAACCAGTGAAGAAGAGGATAATAAGTTTGAAGTGATGTTTCGCGATGAAGCTGCTAAAGAAGGATTTGAGGTAGAAGTTAATAAAGAAAGTAAGCTGGTTAAGAAAGTTGAATCTCAGCTGGATGATGATCTGGGAAGTGAAAAAGTAGACTTAAAAGAAGACGATGTGAAGAAGATTATTAAGGAAAATTTCGAAGGTGTAAACAGTGTTAATGTGACTTTAAATAAAGATAACGGTCTTTACGAATATGAAGCTGATTTTAAAGCTGAAGATTTTTATGGTAATGCAGATGTCCATCCTGTTTCGGGAGAAATTCTGGACAGTACTGTGAAATTCGGCACAGCTGTGACGATTCCTATGAACGATAAAGAAAACAGCGGCAGTTCTGACGACCTTCTGACTTCAAAAGAAGTAGAAAAGCTGGTTCTCGAAAAGAGCGGCGGCGGGTTTGTAAAGGATATGGATCTTGATAAAGAAAACGGCACTTATTACTATGAAGTGGAAGTTATCAAAGACAATATCGAATATGACTATTATGTTAATGCAGTTACCGGTGAAATTGTAAAAGAATATGAGCACGAAAGCTATTTTGACTACGACGATGATATGCCGGTGCAGCAGCCTTCGGGAAACAGCGGGAACAGCGGAAGCTCCGGAAACGGCACAGGTAACAGCAGCGGCGCAGCAGGCGGCAATGTTTCCGGAAATAACAGCGGTGCAGAAAACAGCAATCTGATTTCTGAAGATAAAGCAAGAAATATCGTCCTTGCAAAGATTCCGGGCGCTGATATTTATAAATTGAATCTGGAAAAAGATGACGGTATCTATGTATATGAAGGTGAAGCAAGACTGGGTGAATATGAATATGACTTTGAAATCAATGCATCTTCCGGTGTTATTATAAGCTGGGAAAAAGATAGAATCGAATACGATGATGACGATGATGAGTGGGACGACTAAAAAAGCAAACAGGGCGTATAGTTATATATAAAAAAGGGGCTGTCGCACAGTTGACCGATCAGGTCGGCCAAAGCGACAGCTCCTT
>CALBGO010000033.1 GCA_937894585.1 uncultured Eubacterium sp. | reverse complement strand
ATATTGAATTTTCAAGGTGCGATGCCCATTTTGGGTATGGGAAGTCTTAGTTATATAATAAAAAGATTGGCGTGACACAGGAGGATGTTTCGATATACTCCCGCATCACGCTGTTTTTTCATTTGGCTTTGTACAAATGAAGCAGCAAAAGCTGTTTTGTCAGGTCTGGTTTCTATTTGATACAGTAAATTCTTCCGGATTGGATTTCCGGCGGAGCAGGGTATTCACCGTCTGTAAAACCGAGGGCGCAATGACCGATGCCTTCATATTCTTCGTTGATTCCTAAAGATTTGAGAAGGGATTTGCCCCGGTTGGTTTCAAATTCTTCTTTTGCACGGTGAATCCAGCAGCTTCCAAGACCAAGACTGTGAGCGGCAAGCATCAGATTGCCCATTACCAGACTTCCGTCATACACTCGGTTTCTCCAGTCTTTTTTTGCAAGCACAACCAGTATGGCAGGCGCATTGTAAAATGGATCAAAGCCTTTTTCCCATCCTCCGATTTCACAGTTCATACGGGAAATTTCATCTCTGAGGTCGGAATCTGTAATCTGAAGGATTATCGTGTTCTGTTTCCCCATACTGCTTGGCGCATAAAGTCCCGCTTCGATAATTTGATCGAGGATTTCCTGCGGAACCGGATCCGGCTTGAATCTGCGGATACTTCTTCTTGTTTTGATATTGTTTAATGTTTCGTTCATAATGTTACCTCCTCGTCTACAGTCATACTGTAGCACAAAGGGAAAAAGATAGCAAGGAGGATGCCGTTGGAAGTGTCTGTAAGGAAAATGTCAGGTTTTCATCACAGTGTCATTATTGAATTTTACTGCAAAAACCTGTATAATTTCTGTAGATTATATATTTGGAATAAAAGGGGACGCAAAATTTTGAGAAATGATTATAATAGAAAAACCGAAGATTTTAAGAATATGAAGTATAGTCCGGAGTTGATTCGCCAGCTGTCCGATCCTGAATACGCAAAAGAAGAGGAGCGATACGCAAGGCAGGCAAGAAGAAGCGCCGGAAGAAGAAGTAGATCGTCTTCCGCAAAACATTCGGGAAGACGAAGTGCCAAAGAAAATCGCAAAGGCTGTTCTGGCTCATCAAGTTCCCGCAGGGAACAGAATATGCGGGCAAGCGGAAAGCGAGAAAAAAACGGAGCCGGCAGGGATAAGAAAAAGAAGAAATATAAATTCAGACCGCTCAAGCTAGTGCGCAGTGTTTTGATATTGCTTCTGGCGGTGCTTTTGGCATTCACAGGGTTGTTTTACGGCTTGACCGGTAATTTTGATAAGATTGATACGGATAAAGATGTTTTTGCGATTGATTCGAATGTTGAGGACGAGCTTTCCGGTTACCGCAATATTGCAATTCTCGGTTCTGATGCCAGATCTGACGAGGGTTATGACGGAAGCAGGACGGACGCGATTATTGTAATGAGCATTAAAAAGTCGACAGGCGATATTCGCTTGATTTCCGTAATGCGAGACTCTTATCTGCAGATGGAGTATATGGACGGAACCCAGATTCTTGATAAAGTAACTCACGCGAATCACTGGAAAGATGCGGCAAATGTCTGTGCCAGTCTGAATCAGAGTCTGGATTTGAACATTGACGAATTTGTTATGTTTAACTGGAAAGCGGTGGCTGACGCAGTGGATTGTCTCGGCGGCATTGAAATCAATGTGCGAAAAAACGAAAAGGGTGATATGAATATCTGGGGTAATGAAACTGCCCGCAATGTCGGCAGAGAATATCATCGTATTGAAAAAAGCGGAAGACAGACGCTGGACGGGGTACAGGCAACAACTTACTGCCGAATCAGAAAAAACAGCGGAGGCGATGCAGGAAGAAGCCGCAGGTATAAGCAGGTTGTGGCAGCCACAATGAAAAAGGCGATGCTGCAGCCGTGGAAGCTCGGTGAACTTTCCGATACTGTATTTCCGCAGATTCGCACCAATATGAGCAGAACGGCTATGTATACCGCGGTGCTTTCCGCACCTCGTTACAGCTTCGGAAAGAGCGTCAGCTGGCCGAGGGATTACTGGTCGGGAAATCTGGGCGGAATTGATTATGTGGTGCCGCAGACCTTGGAATCCAATGTGAAGTGGCTTCACGAGAAAGCCTTCGAACAGGAGAATTACCGAATTTCCGATACCTGCGCGCAAATCAGCGAGAGCATCAGCGCAGACACGGGAGTGTATTAAAGCTGTGACCGAAGATATCTGTGTGATCGCAGTTTTCGGTGAAACCGAAAAAGACCGGATTAAGCTTCACTACAAGAAGCCCTATGACTTTAAGGTGGACAACTGCGAAATCTTCCGTTCTATAAAGAAGAAAATAAGCTTCGGAGAAACCCGTTTTTTGTAACGAAGAAAACAAAGTTTCCGGTTTCTGTAAGAATACGAAAAATGTGAAGAAGGCGTTCGCTATGTTCTTAAAAGCCTTCGGTTATCGGATATGCCCCAATCCCCTGCGACCTGTGTTTTTGGCAGAAACCAGGGGATTTTCAATAGGAAAGAGGGGGGTATATGAAGAACAAGAAGGCTGCTTTCTTCGATTTTGCACCGATTGACAGGGAAATGTTTCCTGTAAATGATAAAATTTGCTCTAAAATAAGCACAAAAATAGAATATAATGGAAATTAACATAAATATAGGAGTCTATCCCCTTATATCTTCGGGCGAAAATCCCCTGCAAAAGACGAACAAAGGGAGTAGGCAGGAGATTTCACAGGATTAAACAGTAAAATATACGGGGTGAGGGTATAGGTGCCGGGGCGGAAGAGACTAAATTGGAATCCCAAGGAACAACCGATTGCTGCTCGGAAGTGAATCGTAAATAACGGAACAACCGATTGCTGCCCGGCAGTGAATCGTAAACAAAGAAAAACCGGTTGCTGCCCGGCGGTGAATTGTAAACAAAGAAAAACCGGTTGCTGTTCGGCGGTGAATTGTAAACAAAGAAAAACCAGTTGCTGTTCGGCGGTGAATTGTAAACAAAGAACAATCGGTTGCTGCTCGGCGGCAAATCGTAAACAACAGAAAACGCGGTTGCAGCTCGGAAGTGAATCGTAAACAACGGAAAAAAGGTTGCTGCCCGGCAGTGAATCGTAAACAAAGAATAACCGGTTGCTGCTCGGCAGTGAATCGTAAACAACGGAAAAAAGGTTGCTGTTCGGCGGTGAATCGTAAACAATTGAAAAACGGTTGTTTCTTGATGATGAAGTATATACAATTTGGGCACTGCTAAGAGGTTTTCTTTTTTGATATTCGAAAATATCGAAACCCGATATTTCCTGCATAACAAAAAGTGTGCATAGTGAGATTAAAAAATCTCTATGCACACTTTTTGTTTTATTCTCCGATTTCGGCAAGCTCTTTGTATTTCTCGTCGATTTTTTTCAGTTTTTCAATGATATTGATTTTCTGAGGGCAGTGGGCTTCGCAGTTTCCGCAGCCGATGCAGTCTTTGCCGTTCGGCTGGATTTTGTTGTATTCTTCGGACAGAGAACCCCAGAGCCAGTGGAATCCCATGCTGGCAGCTTCGTTATAAAGCTTGAATATCTTTGGAATCTTGATTTCCTGCGGACATTCATAACAGTAGTTGCAGCCGGTGCAAGGAACCAGAATATCCGCCTGCAGAACTTTAGATGCTTCTTCCACTGCCTTTTTTTCAGCCTCATTCATTGCAGGGCCGTTGAAAATCTCAATATTTTCTTTCAGCTGAGAAAGCTCTGACATACCGGAAAGAGTAACCAGTATACCGTCCTGTTCACTGATAAAACGGAATGCAAAGGACGGGTAGGATGCACCTGTTCCGGCATCATCCAGCACCTTGCATGCCTTTTCGCTGAGAGGTTTTGCAAGCATACCGCCGCGGAGCGGTTCCATTACGATGACAGGCTTGCCGAATTCTAAGGCAACTTCGTAAACATCTCTTGCATTGTTCAGTTCCCAGTCCATATAGTTGAGCTGCAGCTGCACAAATTCCAGCAGGTCGCCGTATTCGGTCAGCGTTTTTCTGAGAAAATCAGCGCTGCAGTGGAAAGAAGCGCCGAGGTGACGGATTCTGCCGGCAGCTTTTTCTTCTTTTAAGTAGTCCAGAATGCGCAGTTCCGAAAAGAAATTCCAGTCATCATCGGTTACACTGTGAACCAAATAGTAGTCAAAGTATTCCGTTTTGCATTTTTTCAGCTGGTCAGCGAAGATTTCACGGGCATCGTCCGGATTTTTACAGAGCCAGCAAGGCATTTTGTCTGCGAGATAGTAACTGTCTCTCGGATGTTTTGAAAGTGCTTCTCCGACGAAGTTTTCGGATTCTCCTTCGTGATATTTGTATGCGGTATCGATATAGTTGATTCCATTTGCTAACGCATAGTCAATCATCTCTTGCCCCGCTTCATAGTCAATGGTACCATCCCCGTGCATCGGCAGACGCATCGTACCGAAACCCAGGCGGGAGATTTTGTCTCCGTTGAATTCGTTATAGTACATAGGTCGTTCCTCCTCTTTTTTCTGCAATTTAACAACTCCATTAAATTCATTATAATTATACACGATAGAACTTTTCCGGTAAACAAGATTTTTCTCTGATTCAGAGCACAATTTTTATCTGATGCGGCGCGGAATGTTCGTGAATATATCAACAGGGTAGCTGGCATGGGATTGGTTCTATAAAGAAATTCCGGCTGCCGGCGGGCAGGGTGGAAATCTGAAATTATCCCTGCATATTTTCACTTGTCACAGCGCCTTTAAGAATCATCCAAAAATAATCCAAACAATATGGTTTTAACGAATTAGAGCGAAGGACAAAATGCGGCTTGAAATCGTTGGAAACTGGAGATTTCAGCTTTTACAGCCTGATTGTTCGCTAAAAAAAACACTGGATTTTGGGCTTGTCCGGTCTGTTTCATATTGACTTTATAGAGTGGTGAGAGTAATATGAAACTGAAGTTGTATACAGAATATGATTTTATTATGCAGAGATTTTATTTTATGTATTTCTGCAATATCAAAAGAGGCTGCCGAAAAAATCGTAAAAAAGTCTTTCTTACATATGAAGGGAATATGTTTTTATATTTCCGATATAACGGAAGGGTCAGTTTTTCAATGGAATCGGCAAAGCCGGCTTTCTTAGTAAAAGAGATAGGCAAAGGAGGAATTAGTTATGAACGCAAAAATTCTTTCGCTTCTGCCGGGCGGAGATTGTTTCGGACGCGGGGGCTGCGGAAAAGCAACCTGTGCAGAATGTGCCGAAGCGATTGCAGCAGGTGAAAGTGTTGCGCTGTGCCCTGCCTGTGATCAGGCGGCGGTAGATGCAATCGCAGAAGCTTTGGGAAGAGAAACAGAAGAGGCAAAAGATTTCGTTGCTTTCGTTGCCTGCAGCGGAAATGCCGCAGGTAAAGAACGGTTTGCAGGCTGCAAATCCTGTGAAGAGGCAGTTGAGATGGGCTTTGTCAAAGGAGACTGCAGGGACGGCTGTGTAGGATGCGGATCCTGCGTTGCGTTCTGTAAGTTCGGCGCTATGAAAATGGCTGACGGTGATGTCATTATCGATACAGAAAAGTGCAACGGATGCGGAGCTTGTGCGGCTGCAGGTGCATGCGTACAGGGCATTATCAGAATGGTGCCGAGAGATGCGACTAACTTTATTCCATGTTCAAACACAATGGAAGATGATGAAGAAGTCAGAAAGACATGCGGTTTCGGCTGTATTGCCTGCAGCGACTGTGTAAGAGCATGTCCTGAAGGTGCGGTTGAAATTATCAATAACCATGCGGTAATCGACTATGACAAGTGCGTGGGCTGTGTGGCATGTACCGTAAAATGTAAAAAGAAAATTATCGTGGATACAATGCACGATTTGACAAAGTTAAAAGAAAAAGTAGCTTTTGTAAAATGCAGCGGATTTAACGAACACGCATACAAGGAAGCAGGCTTTACAAGTTGTGCGGAGGCAGCCGCAAAGGCAGATCCGAAGGCAATGGGAATCTGCACAACAGGCTGCACCGGTCAGGGTGACTGCGTCAAAGTCTGTCGTTACGGCGCAATCGAAGTCGTAAACGGAAGCGCACAGGTTAATCCTGACAAGTGCGTAGGCTGCAAGGACTGTTACTATGCATGTCCTAAGAACCTGATCGAAATGGTTCCTTATAAAGGAGCAAAGATGGTTCCTTGCTCTTCCACAGCAGATTATGAAGACAAGGCTGCAGTATGCGGAAGCGCATGTATCGCTTGTGAAGACTGCGTATCCAACTGTCCGAACGGAGCAATACATATGGAAGAAGCTCATGCGGTTATCGATCCTGAGCTTTGCGAAAACTGTCAGGTCTGTCAGTATATGTGCCAGAGAGGCATCATTCAGGAAAGAGAAGTACCTGAATATAACTATTTACAGAGAGCCGCTCTTGGTATGCGGGAAGGAGAGTGATTACGGTGAGAAAATTAAAGACAATGGACGGAAATACGGCTGCTGCTCATGTTGCGTACGCATTCTCTGAGGTTGCTGCAATTTACCCGATCACACCATCCTCACCAATGGCAGAGAGTATGGACGAATGGGTTTCCCAGGGCAGAACCAATATTTTCGGCGAACAGGTTAAAATCGTAGAAATGGAATCCGAAGCAGGTGCAGCAGGTGCGGTACACGGCTCCATTACAGCCGGCTCCTACACTTCTACATTTACAGCTTCTCAGGGTCTGCTTCTGATGATTCCGAATATGTATAAACTGGCGGGTGAGCAGACACCTACAGTATTTCATGTAGCTGCAAGAGCGCTGGCTACTCATGCGCTGTCCATCTTCGGAGATCACTCCGACGTAATGGGCTGCCGTCAGACCGGCTTTGCAATGCTGGCATCAAACAGCGTACAGCAGTCCATGGACCTTGCCGCAGTAGCTCACCTTGCTACCATTGCAGGCAAGCTGCCGATGCTGCACTTCTTTGACGGTTTCAGAACTTCCCACGAAAATCAGAAGATTGAAGTATGGGACTACGAAGATCTGAAGGATATGGTTGACTGGGATGCGGTAAAGGCTTTCAAAGCAAGATCCATTCATCCTCTGCATCCGCACAGCATGGGTTCCGCAGAACAGCCGGAAACATTCTTCCAGCACAGAGAAGCCTGCAACAGCGCTTATCTGGAAACTGCGGATTTAGTGAATGAATATATGGAAAAAGTCAATGCCAAGATCGGTACTGACTACAAACCGTTTAATTATTACGGCGCACCTGATGCAGAAGAGATTATTGTCGCTATGGGTTCAGTCTGCGATGCAGCGGAAGAACTGATTGACTATCTGACTGCACAGGGCAAGAAAGTCGGCATCATTGAAGTACATCTTTACAGACCGTTCTCCGTAAAGTATCTGCTGAATGTAATGCCGGAAACAGTAAAGAAAATCGCTGTTCTTGACAGAACCAAAGAGCCGGGCGGCATGGGCGAGCCTTTATTCTTGGATGTGGTTGCAGCTCTGCGCGGTACTAAGTTCGAAAACTGTCTGGTGGTAGGCGGTCGTTACGGACTGGGTTCCAAGGATACACAGCCGGGAGACATCTTGGCGGTATATCAGAATCTGTGGTCCGATGAACCGAAGAAAGAGTTTACGATTTCCATCATAGACGATGTGACAGGACTGTCTCTTCCGACTACAGAAAATCCTGATGTTACGCCGAAAGGCACTAAGGCATGTAAGTTCTGGGGTCTGGGTGCAGACGGTACAGTCGGTGCAAACAAGAACAGTGTTAAGATTATCGGTGACCACACTGATAAGAAAGTACAGGCATACTTCCAGTATGACTCCAAGAAATCCGGCGGTGTTACCATTTCACATCTGAGATTCGGCGATGAACCGATTAAATCTACATATTATGTAAAACAGGCTGATTTTGTAGCATGTCACAACTCTGCATATCTGCAGCGTTACGATATGGTAGAGGACGTAAAACCGGGTGGATTCTTCCTGCTCAACTGTGTATGGAGTGACGAGGAACTGGAAGCTCACTTACCTGCAAAAGTAAAGAGATATATTGCAAAGAACAATGTGCAGTTCTACACCTGCGACGCAGTTTCCATCGCAAAAGAAATCGGACTGGGCGCAAGAAGAACCAATACCGTATTACAGGCTGCATTCTTTAAACTGGCTGATATCATTCCGATTGATGAAGCTGCACAGTATATGAAGGACGCCATTAAGAAGACTTACGGCAAGAAGGGTGAAAATATCGTCAATATGAATATGGCCGCTGTTGATGCGGGTATTGAAAATGTTCATAAGGTAGAAGTTCCGGCTTCCTGGGCGGATGCACCTGACGATGCGCCGGCAGCAAAACTTGCAGGCCGCGACGATGTGCACACTGAATATCTGAACAATGTTCTTGTTCCGACCAATACCCTGACAGGCGATGCAGTTCCGGTATCCACCTTTATGGATACTGCAAACGGTATGATCCCGGCAGGTACGGCAGCTTTCGAAAAGAGAGGTATCGCAACCGATATTCCTGTATGGAACAAGGCAAACTGTATGCAGTGCAACTGGTGTTCCTATGTCTGCCCGCACGGTGTAATCAGACCGTTTGTACTGGATGAAACAGAAGTTGACAGAGTTAACGGTGATTACCTGGCAATGAAGGGTGTAAAAGGCAAGTTCTTTACCATGGGTATTTCCGCTCTGGACTGCACAGGCTGCGGCTCCTGCGCACAGGTTTGCCCTGCAAGAAAGAAGGCTCTGGAAATGACACCTGCGGAAGACGATGTTGTGCAGGCTTCTCAGGAAAAATACAATTATCTGTTCAACGAAGTAACAGAAAAAGAAGTTCCATTCAAGGAAAATACTGTAAAGGGTTCCCAGTTCAAGCAGCCGCTGCTTGAGTTCTCCGGCGCATGTCCGGGATGCGGTGAATCCCCTTACGCAAAACTGGTTACACAGCTGTTCGGAGACAGAATGTTTATTGCAAATGCAACAGGCTGCTCCTCCATCTGGGGCTGCTCCGCACCAAGCACACCTTACACTGTAAACAAAGAAGGCAGAGGTCCTGCATGGGCAAACTCCCTCTTCGAAGACAATGCAGAGTTCGGTCTTGGTATGGCAATCTCCATGAAAGCAAGAAGAAACGAACTGAAGTCCGCAGTTGAAAAACTGGTTGACACTGTAGGCGTTCCTGCAAAAGCATGGCTGGCTTCCATGGACGATGCAGAGGCTGCAGAAGAAACAGGAAAGATTCTCCTTGCAGAATGTGAAAAACTGGCAGCAGACAATGCTGATGCAAAATATGTTGTGGAAAATCAGGATATGCTGATCAAGCCGTCCATGTGGATCTTCGGCGGTGACGGCTGGGCATACGATATCGGTTACGGCGGTCTGGACCATGTACTTGCTTCCGGTGAAAATGTAAACGTGATGGTATTCGATACCGAAGTTTACTCCAATACCGGCGGACAGTCCTCCAAGGCTACACCGATCGGCGCAGTTGCCAAGTTTGCCGCTTCCGGTAAAAATGTGAAGAAGAAAGACCTGGCACAGATCGCGATGGCTTACGGCTATGTATATGTAGCACAGGTTGCTATGGGTGCAAACCCTGAGCAGACCTTAAAAGCAATCAGAGAAGCTGAAAGCTATGACGGTCCGTCCCTGATTATTGCTTATGCGCCTTGTATCAACCAGGGTCTGAAGGTAGGCATGAATAAGGCTATGCTGGAAATGAAGAATGCGGTTCGTGCAGGCTACTGGAACCTGCTGAGATTCAATCCGGTTCTGGCAGCAGAAGGCAAGAATCCTCTGTCCATCGACAGCGGCGCTCCGTCCGAAAACTACAGAGACTTCCTGATGAGCGAAGTTCGTTACAACTCCTTACAGCTGAAATTCCCTGAAAGAGCGGAAGAACTGTTCAGAAAGTCCGAAGAAATGGCTATGGACAGATACGCACATCTGCTCAATCAGAAAAAGAGCTACGATAACTAAGGAAGGAGGACGGAAAAATATGAAAATGTTTGAAGTAACATATAAAAGAAGACTGAACGCCAACATGGTATGGCTGAAGATCTATGCGCCTCTGGTTGCAAGAAAAGCGAAACCGGGTCAGTTCATCATCCTTCGTACCGATGAATATGGTGAGAGAATTCCTCTCACCATGGCAGGTCACGATGAAAAAGACGGCACCATCGATCTGATTTATGCAGCTGTAGGCAGAACAACTATGTTGATGGATCAGCTTGAAGTGGGCGACTGTTTTGCTGACATCGTAGGTCCTCTGGGCAAACCGACCAATATGGAAGGTCTGAAAAAGGTCTGCGTAGTAGGCGGCGGTACCGGTAACGCGCTTGCTTATCCGCTGGCATGCGGTATGCACGATCACGGTGTCGAGACTGTCATGATTGAAGGTTTTAAGACCAAGGATCTGGTTATTCTGGAAGATGAATTCAGAGCAGGCGTGGATAAACTTTATGTTATGACTGACGACGGTTCCTACGGTGAGAAAGGTTTCACTACCGCAAAACTCGAGGAACTGATTCAGGCGGGCGAAAAATTTGACGAAATCATCGCTGTCGGACCTCCGATGATGATGAAATTCACCTGTCAGATTGCAGAAAAATACGGAATTCATTCCGTTGCGTCTCTGACAGCATATATGATTGACGGAACCGGTATGTGCGGCGGCTGCCGCTGCAACATCGGCGGAGAAGACAAGTTCGTATGTGTAGACGGACCGGAATTTGACGGCTCTCTGGTGGACTGGGATGAGCTGATCCAGAGAAGCGCATACTATTCCGATCAGGAAGCTGAAGACAGAGCACATGTATGCCGCTTAACAGGAGGTGTTCGTTACCATGATTAATTTAGTAAGAGAAAAAAATCCGATGCCGGAGCAGGCGCCTGATGTGCGTAACAAGAACTTCCTGGAAGTTTCCGCCGGTTATACAGAAGAAATGGCTATCAATGAGGCGATGAGATGTCTCAAGTGCCGCAAAAAGCCTTGTATGTCAGGATGTCCTGTTATGGTTAAAATTCCTGATTTCATCGCAAAGATTGCCGAAGGCGAATTCGAAGAGGCATATCAGATTATCAGTGAAACCAGCAGTCTGCCTGCAATCTGCGGTCGTGTATGTCCGCAGGAAAATCAGTGCGAAGGCAAGTGCGTACACGGCATTAAGGGTGAACCGGTTGCCATTGGCCGTCTGGAAAGATTTGCTGCTGACTGGCATGCAGCAAACTATGGCGACGAAGAAATTAAACCGGCTGAAAGCAACGGCCACAAGGTTGCAGTCATCGGCGCAGGTCCTGCAGGTCTTGCATGCGCAGGCGATCTGATTAACAAGGGTTATGAAGTAACTGTTTACGAAAGCTTACACAAGACCGGCGGCGTACTGGTTTATGGTATCCCGCAGTTCCGTCTGCCGAAGGAAATCGTAGCTGCTGAAGTTGCGAAGCTGGAGGCAAAGGGTGTTAAATTTGTTACAAATGCAATCGTAGGCCGCGCGATCACAGTTGATGAACTGATGAAAGAAGAAGGTTATGAATCTGTATTTATCGGTACAGGCGCAGGTCTTCCGTCCTTCATGAAGATTCCGGGTGAGAACCTGCTGGGCGTATGCTCTGCAAATGAGTATCTGACTCGTATCAATCTGATGAAAGCATATCTGCCTGAATACGATACACCGATTCAGCATGCTGACAAGATTGCAGTAGTCGGCGGCGGCAATGTTGCTATGGACGCTGCAAGATGTGCAAAGCGTATGGGTGCAAGTGAAGTGTATATCATCTACCGTCGTAGTATGGATGAACTGCCTGCAAGAGCAGAAGAAGTCCACCATGCGATGGAAGAAGGCATTGTTTTCAAACTGCTGACAAATCCTGTGGCAATTCAGGGTGACGAAGGCGGTCATGTAACCGGTATTGAGTGCGTAAACATGGAACTGGGTGAACCGGATGCTTCCGGCAGAAGAAGACCGGTTGTTGTAGAAGGTTCCAATCATGTAGTTCCTGTAGACATGGTAATCATGTCGATCGGTACAAAACTGAATACACTGATTCTGGATACGACAGAAGAGCTGGCTGCCAATGAAAGAGGCGGCATTGGCGCTGACGAAACAGCAGCAACCAACCGCGAAGGTATTTTCGCAGGCGGAGATGCTGTAACCGGCGCAGCTACCGTAATCAAAGCCATGGGCGCAGGTAAGACTGCGGCTGCAGGCATTGATAAATACTTATCCGAAAAATAAAATTACAGCATCATAAAGAAAAGAACCGGCGATTTTTCGCCGGTTCTTTCGGGCTTTCGCAGGCAGCAGTAAATTTTGGGGACGCTGCCTGCTTTTTTGGCTCTATGTCAATAGTTGGGGTGGAACACAATCTAAATAGCAATTTGT
>CALBGO010000032.1 GCA_937894585.1 uncultured Eubacterium sp. | reverse complement strand
CGTGATACCTAATATTTTTTCACAGGCTCAATACACGCTGCAGAAAAGTGTTCTGCGACGTTAATATTAACTTTCTATGATTTTTCTTCCTGCAGATGTCGGGTATCATCAGGATTTGCTGAGCAAGTAGCCTGTATCTGTGATTTCTTAACAGCATTATCAATAAAGACTTTTCTATCTTCTAGTTCATATTGATATGCATCACCACCAGCAGGTGCGGTGTACGCAGCTATTATCTTTAGGTGATATTTCTCATTTAGAGTTATATATTCAAATTGTCTATGCTTCTCATAGTACCCGCTTTTATAAAAGTAATTCTTAAAGGATCCAAACCTGCTCTGCTTTAGATCCTTCATATGATGCCCATAGATAATTGTATTAAAGTCTTCAAGATTATCTTTGTTGTTTGCATCAATGAAAAGTGTTCCCATAATGCTATATTGGCCTTGAAGATTTTCATTAAGATATCTTGGGCTATTATCACACTTAACAACAGGGTAGTTAATACTTGTTTTATTTTGATATATCTAGCCAACTACATCCGGATTAATTTTCCATAGCTTTTCAAAATCAATTTCTCCGTTAAACTCATCTGCACTGGCCGTTTTCTTTACTTCATTATTGCTTAGGTCCGCTTCTACATACTTGTTAAGTTCTGTCCCAAAGTTATATACGCACATTATAGAAATTACCAAAGCAATAAATACAATCATCTTCCTAATATGCTTCACAGTACATTCCTCCCCTATGAAAAAAGACAGCCGAAGCTGTCTATGTATGTTCGTATATAAAGTTTCAATAAACTGGAATTTATTTGGAAGATTTTATTATCCATTCATCAAGAAATTTCATTTGTTCATCCGTATGAAACCAATGCTCTCCATTTTTCATAATAGAAAGTGTTGAATTTGTTCTCTGTGCAAATTCAAATATCGTTCCATAAGCGGTAAGATTATCTTTTTCACCATACAAAATGTGCGTTGGGATTTCCCATATAATAGGATTTTCTCTTACATAGCAAAGATAATCCCATGAAAGGATCTCTCCAAAGGTTGTCTGAATTTCTTTTTTCTCTTTGAGTTCATCTTCTGTAACATTTGCCCAAATCATCATATCAGCAATAAGCCTTTCCATATCTACAACGGGCGAAATAAAATATGCTTTCTCTATTTGCTGATTTGATAAGGCATTGATAGCAAAATACGCTCCAATGCTATTGGCAATTACTTCAACAGTATTGTAGTTTCTATAAATTGAATTAAAAAGTAATGGAAATTCTTCTTTTGCTTCCCATGGAAACTGTGCAGTATAGTCAAGACCAATCACATCACAATCACTAAAGAGCGGTTTGTAATGAATAGCTTCTTCAGCATTTCCACCTTTTCCATGTATATAAATAACTGCTTTATCCACAATAGTTATCCTCCACAAATTCGGATTTGTACATCTAGTATAATCCATATTTTTTACCTTGCATAGATATTTCTTATATACCACAGATACCTGCAACATAACTTCAAATTGTCAACTATGCGAGTTTTTTGAGGCCTTTTTTGCTGAATTTCATCCCATATCTTTGTGTACCGGAGAGCCTATTGTGGGGTCCGGAGAGCACCTTTTGGCCATTTTTTTATGGGATGGATTTGTATATATAAAAACGTGTAAAACGTTGAAATTTCAATAAAAAAGAGACCTGAAACAGGTCTCTAAAGTCTGGCGGAGGACATGGGACTCGAACCCACGGGGCTGTTACACCTTACCGCATTTCCAATGCGGCTCCTTAGCCACTCGGTCAATCCTCCAAAGCACTATTATAATTTAACATAAAGGGAGGACTTTTGCAAGTACTTTTTTCTTTTTTATTAAATTTTTTATAGAGGGTTTGATGGGATACCTGTTACAATGAAGACAGATTGTAAAATGCGTGTTCCGGTCGCAAAAAAATAACAGGCAGTAAACACTAAAAAGTAAAAAGAACGAAAAAGTTTTGGATATCAGTCAGATTTCGAAAGTAAAAAACGAATAGATAAGTGAGCTCAAAATTATTTGAATATAAGGAGAAGGGGGGAAAGATTCTTTTGAAGGTAACAGATAAAAACTTTCTGCGGCAGCTGCGGCAGAAAAATCCGCAGGCGATAGAATATATTTCCGCAAAATTTAATATGCAGCCTTTTGAAAAAAGCGGTATGTGCAGCGTAGGAAAATGCGGCGCGCCGCTTTTCTTTTTCTGCAAAAAGGATTATAATATAGATATCAAAATACAGATATCAATTTATAGCTGACAAAGTATCACATACGGAAAAGGAGAGGCAGATATGGAAAAAGTATTAGAGTTTTTGAAAGAAGCAAGACCATGTTTTGTTACTACTGTGGATGGAGATGAGCCGAGAGTAAGACCGCAGGGCTTTCATATGGAATATGACGGAAAGCTTTGCTTCTGCACTGCTGACGGAAAAGCATCTTCAAAGGAACTGAAAAAGAATCCGAATATTGAAGTTGCCGCAGCAAACGGCACCAAGTTTATCCGTATCCGCGGAAAAGCTGTATTTTTAGGTGAAGATGCCTGCGCAAAGGCTCTGGAAATTATGCCTGCACTTGCACAGATGGTGCAGCCGGGCAAGTTTGAAGTGTTTGCTGTAGAAGCCGCAAAAGCTGTTATTGCAGACCTTGCTACAGGTGAAAAAGAAGAAATCTGCCTGTAATCCGGCAGTTTGTAAGGATTCAAGATGCTGTTAAATTGTTTTGCGGTCGGCGCCGGTGGTTTCATCGGCGCCGTGCTGCGTTACCTGATCGGTCTGATACCGGTACTGAGCCGGGGCGTGCTGCCTTATCAGACTTTGCTTGTCAATGCAGCCGGGGCGGTGCTGATTGGGATGATTGCAGGTTTTTGTGAGGGAAATGTCAATTATGCAAATCTGAGTCCGCAGACTGTTTTATTTTTGAAAACAGGCGTGTGCGGAGGTTTCACTACATTTTCTACATTCTCTCTTGAAACGGCAGGTCTTTTATCATCGGATCGTCCGCTGTCAGCGGCGGTTTATACTGTGCTCAGTATAGTTCTTTGCGTTGCGGGCGTTTTTGTCGGGAAGTGGGCCGGTGAAGCATTGAGATAGAACTTGGGGCTGCTTTTATACAGTCGGGTGTTTTCGCAGCCATTTCAGACTAAAGTTCAATAGGAAAAAGAGAAACTGCGTGTTACAATTACCAACGGTTTGGTATGAGGACACGCAGTTTTTGTGTGCAAATGCCGGAACCGAAAGCCTCTTGTTAAGACTGCTTCATTATAAAAAATATGATGAAGCGGAATTACTGCTTTCGGGCGGCAAAAAAGGTTTTGGTTTAATTGAAACTTTAATAACAAATGAAATGAGGAGAAGAAACAAATGCAGATTACAGATTTTCTAAAGCTTCTGGGAGGGCTTGCGCTGTTCCTTTACGGAATGCAGATGATGGGAAGCGCTTTGGAAGCGGCAGCAGGAAACCGGATGAAAACAATTTTGGAAAAATTAACTTCCAACAGATTTAAAGGCGTGCTGGTAGGCGCAGGAATTACAGCGGTGATTCAGTCGTCATCGGCAACTACGGTTATGGTGGTCGGTTTTGTATCGGCAGGTCTGATGACTTTAAATCAGGCGGTATGGGTGATTATGGGAGCAAATATCGGTACGACCATTACGGGACAGCTGATTGCTCTTGATATCAGTATGCTGGCGCCGCTGATTACTTTTGTCGGCGTAATTATGACAGCATTTTTAAAGAATGAGAAGGTACAGCATATCGGAGCTATTATAGCGGGGCTTGGAATTCTGTTTATCGGTATGGATATGATGAGCAGCGCGATGGAGCCCCTTCAGAAATCCCAGACTTTTGTCAATATGATTTCCAAGTTTGACAATCCGGTGATCGGAATTCTGGCAGGTGCAGTATTTACTGCCGTTATTCAGTCCTCTTCCGCATCGGTGGGTATTCTGCAGGCTCTTGCTATGAGCGGAATTATCGGATTGCCGCAGGCAGTGTATGTGCTGTTCGGACAGAACATCGGAACTTGCATTACGGCAGTGCTGGCTTCCATCGGAACAAAAATTAATGCAAAGCGTTCTACGGTGATTCATCTGATGTTCAATATTCTGGGAACGATAATGTTTACCCTAATTTGTATGGGAACGCCGTTTGTATCTTTTATGGAAAGTCTGACGCCGGGAGATCCCGTATCGCAGATTGCCAATGTACATACCACCTTTAATGTAATTACAACACTTCTGTTATTGCCGTTTGGAAATCTGATGGCAAATGCCGCAGTAAAAATTCTGCCGGGCAGTGATGAAGATGAAAGCGCTCAGTTTACGCTGCAGTACCTTCATATGCCTGACAGCAGAATAAATCATCAGGTGGGACAGGTGTCGGTTATGCTGAAAAATCTTGAAAATGAGATTAACCGTATGTTTCGTATGGTGGAAGAAAATGTAGAGAGAGCATTTTTTGCAGTGGCTGAAGGCGACAGCGCCGTAGTTAAACAGATTGCCGAGCGAGAAGAATATATAGATTATCTTAACAAAGAAATCTGTACTTATATCGGAAGAGTGTCTGCTGCGGAGATGCCGGAGGGTGACGCTTCAGCACTTTCGGCTTATTTCAAGATTGTCGGCAACATAGAGCGAATCGGAGATCATGCTATGAATATTGCCGAATATACACAGATTCTCGAAAAAGAGCCAAGGGGCTGGTCTGATTTCGGACTGCAGGAAATTAAAAAAATGAAATCGCTGACTTTGGAAACTTTGGAAGAAATCAGAGATGGTTATCAGAGCGACGGCAGGAATGTTCTGCTGAAGACTGCGCAAAACGAACAGAAAATAGACGATATGAGCGAAGAGCTGAGAAATGCTCAGATTGAAAGAATGCGGAATAATCTGAGCAGTCCCGAAGTCGGTATTATTTTTTCAGAAATGGTGACAGACTTTGAGAGAATCGGCGATCACGCCCTGAACATCGCAGAAGAATACAGCCGCAGAAGCCTGTAAGCAGGATTTGAAAAGTTTGCTTAGAAAGAGGAACGAATATTTTGTGAAAATTTCCCGGAGAAAAACCGGCATTCAAACCATTGGGAAATGCTTTTATTTTAAAATAAAACGAAAGTATGAGGATTCTGAATCTCTTGTGATTCCAACGGCGGAGAAGATTCTTAATAAATGAAAAAATTTTGTGATTCCCAAAAGTGCTTGCGGAATCACAGGCGAAGTGATAGAATCCATATTCGGTAATTTTAAAGGCAAAGTCTTTAATGAAACAGAACTGTGTAAACAGAACTATGTAATAAAAATGATAAGAGGGTGATGAAATTTATGTCAGAAGTAATTGCGATTATAATCTTTCTCGGTGTGATTCTTGCCATTATGACAGAAAAAATACACCGGACTGCAGCTGCGCTGACGGGAACTGTTCTGCTGCTGCTGACTCATGTTTTAACCGTTGATAAGGCAGTTGGCTACATTGATTTCAATACAATCGGCGTTTTGATCGGGATGATGATTTTTGTTGCGGTCGTAAAAAATTCGGGCATTTTCGAGTATATTGCAATTAAGGCGGCGAAATTGGCTCACGGCGATCCGTGGCGGATTATGATGATATTTATGGTGATTACAGCAGTGTTGTCTGCGTTTCTTGATAATGTTACCACTGTTCTTCTGGTAGGTCCTATGACGATAACGATTGCCAGAATGTTAAAAGTAAATCCTGTTCCGTTTCTGATGACGCAGATTCTTGCCTCGAATATCGGAGGTACGGCGACTTTAATCGGTGACCCGCCGAATATTATGATAGGAAGCGCGGCAGGGCTTGATTTTATGGATTTTCTGACCAATACGGGTCTGGTTGTCGTTGTCATTATGGCAGCGATGGTAGTGATTATGCGTTTTCTGTACGGCAGTCATTTGTCGGCGGATAAGGAAGCCATTGCGGCAGTGATGCAGCTTGATGAAAACAAGGCTATAGAGGATCGTCCGCTTCTGATTAAGAGTGTGGTTATTATGATTCTGGTTGTGGCAGGTTTTATTTTCCACAGCAGTTTGCATATCGAATCCGCAGCAGTTGCACTGACTGCAGCGGCGGTGATGATGCTGATCGGCAGACAGAATATCGACGATATTATCGGAGAGGTGGAATGGACGACGATTCTGTTCTTTATCGGACTGTTTGTAGTAGTCGGAGGTCTTGATGAAACGGGCGTAATCGGACAGCTTGCGGAAGCGGTTATCAATCTGACAGAGGGGCATATGATTCTGACTATGTTGGTGCTTTTGTGGGCATCGGCGCTGTTATCCTCAGTTCTGGACAATATTCCGTTTGTTGCAACTCTGATTCCGCTGGTTCTGGCGATGGGCGAAAGCGGCTTTGATATTGCGCCTCTGTGGTGGGCGATTTCACTGGGTGCATGTCTGGGCGGAAACGGTACGCTGATCGGCGCTTCTGCCAATGTGGTTCTTTCCGGTATCAGCGGCAAGCACGGATATCCGATTACATTTAAAGAATATACAAAACTGGGCTTTCCTATGATGCTGGTATCTGTGGTAATTTCTATGGTATATCTGCTGATTCGCTACGGTATGTAGGAAATGAAAAATATATAGGAAAAGTAAGCGGGAAAAGCGTGCAGGATGAAGTAAATCGCTTTTGCCGGCGTATATGAAAATATTGAAAAAATGATATTTCCCGTATAATGAAAAAAGGATGTGAAATTATGATAAGAGATACAATTTCCGATGACTTAGTTAATATTCAGCTGAGACAGATGGGCGCAGCTTCCATCAAGACCACGCCCGGCTATATCAATATCGCCAAGTTTGAAATCGGTGACGGCGTAAAGGTGACTTATCTTTACGAGCTGAAAGAAGATGAGATTTATCTTCAGCGTGTAAGTCCTTATCCGATGATGATAGGGAAGCTCTATAATGAGCAGCAGGTGGTAGACATTATTGACTCGGATTTGAAGAAATTCAAAGCGGCTTATATCAGCAGCAATTTTTCTACATTTCTGGATCTTGCAAAGGATATCCTCACAGTAAATAAGGAACTGGAATCCCTGTTCCTGCACCATAATGTAGAAAGGGAGGATTTAGAAAAAATTGATAATGAACTGAAAAACCTCCGCAGTCTGCTTGGTCAGATTGGCGAAGAATCACCGGTTCTGAAATAGAGATAATAAATTATATCAGATAAAAAACTGCCCCGGAGCTTGTCCGGGGTGTTTCTGTTTTTTAGGTGCTGCTGCTTTGAAAAATTTTAACGGTTTATGCGGCTTTGTCTGATGCTGTATTGACTGTTATTGTATATTCATCGCTGCCAAGCTGGCTGATAAAGTCGTCAATGGCATCGGCTGCTTTTTTTCCGGCTTCGGTTAAAAGACCTTTGTCAGTTGCCTTTTTTTCCATTTCTGCCTTCTGTTCTTTATTGAAAGTGTTGTAGTCGCTGACCTTCAGCGGATTGAAAATACTGGTGTTTTCATCAAAGATTTCCAGGCTGTCCTCGTCTATTTCGTGGGACAGGATTTCAGCCGCAGGTAAAGTGACGGTAATTTTTTTACCACTGACATCTACTTCTGCTTTATCAAGGTCTACACCGGCTTTGATGGTGCCGTCATAGGTGATGATAAAGCTTTTCGTTGTGAAAGGCACTTTGATTCCGTAAAAATCCTTGCTGTTTTCAAATTCCGCCATATTGGTATAGGAATATGTAAGGCTGGCAAATTCGCTGATCTCTGTCAGTCTGTTTTCTAAAACCACAGCGCTCATTTCAGTAGAGCCTGCGGATTTTCCGATGCTTCTGCCGGCAAAGAAACAGACCAAACAAATGATAAGAAGCGCTGCAGCCATATATCCTGCTTTTTTTATTTTCATTTCTCATTTCCCCTTTTTGACAAATTTCGAGTATTTATTACAGCTTTTATTGTATCATAAGTTTTTCTCTCTGTCATTACTTTACGGCTTTTGCCCACCGATTTACAGCTTTACAGATTTTTCCCCGCAGTAAAAAACGCGCGGACGGGTAGAGTAAAGGCAGAGCCGGATGGGCGAATGGATCCGAATGATAAAGCGGGCTTGCGCGGGAGAGTGAATCTGTGCGGGTAAGGAAATCGGTATTTGTGCAGGCGTTGCGGTGGTTTTGAACGGGGAAATCGTATATATTAAGAGACAATAAATTTTACCATAAATTATAGAAAGCTTTACAAGCAGGCATATGGAAAGTTATTGTGACTGTGATATAATAGAGTATATCTAATAGATTATGTCTGATGATAGATTTTGTAGCGGGAGGTGACGGGATGAAACCGAAGGTTGTAGTGATCGGAGGAGGACCGGCGGGTTATGAAGCAGCGTTAAGCTGTGCTGATGCTGGATTTGACATTACTCTGGCAGAACGGAATACCCTTGGAGGAACATGTGTGAATACCGGCTGTATTCCTACCCGTATTTATCTGCAGGCCATAAAAAGCGCCGAATATCTGCGGCATCTGAATCAGGACGGGGCTGAAAACCTCTGCGGAAGGAATCTCAGAGATTTCGCAGCAGCAAAAATCAGCAGCTTAAGTTATGGAATCCGCTATCTTCTGGAAAAAAAGAAGGTGAAAATTCTTTCTGCGGAAGCAGTTTCCATAGAGCCCGGCGAAGTGATTCTTTCGAACGGAGAACGGATCAGGGCGGATTATATCATTATTGCATCAGGCTCGGTATCCTACATTCCGCAGGGAGTGCAGTATCAGAAGCTATATTCTCTCGAGTCTCTTTTGAATCTTTCAGAGCTTCCCGGCAGCCTGCAGATTGTGGGAGCGGGAATTCTGGGAACGGAACTTGCTGTTATTTTACAAGCACTGGGCGTTCAGGTAACTCTTTATGAAAAGGAAAGCCAGCTTCTTCCCGGTTGGGACGAAGATATCGGCAGAGTCCTTGCGGGAAATCTTATGGGCAGAGGCATAAAGCTTGTGACGGAATCAGAGCGGCAGAACTTTGATAATGCCGTGTTCTGCTGCGGCAGAGTACCGGTTTTACCTGAGATTCATATACCGGAAAATCAAAGAGATTCGCTTTTTATTATCGGTGATGCTGAAGGAAAGAATCTGACTGCCGATATGGCGGCAGCGCAGGGAAGGACGATGGGACACCGTTTAGCCGAGGCGGAAGCAGGAAAGTCCGATGGAAAAAATACTGAGACGGGGGAATGTAAGACGGGAACTTCCAAAGGAAGAAGATTTGATACGGCAGATATAAAAGAAGCCGGCGTGCAATGTGTTTATACGCCGCTGGAAGCAGCAATGACAGGCGTTCTGTGCGGGCAAGACGAGGATATGACAGAAAGCTATTATTCTGCGGATATGGCTCCGTCCGGTATGATTTTCGATACAGAAGGAACGGTGGTAAAAGTCGTAATGAATCGGAAAACCCATGTGCTGAAAGGCTTTCATACTGCCTCTGCTCTGGCTTCTGAAATCATTCAGAAGGGACAGCTTGCCGTTTCGGCAGGAATGACCGCGGAAGAATTTCTTAGAATTATACCGCCGCATCCTACGGAAGGAGAGCTGCTTAGAGAAGCAGTAAAACGGCTGCTATGAATCTTCTGATAGAGCAAAGTTTTGATCCGCGGCATAATCTTGCAAGAGAAGAGCTGCTGCTTTCCAAAGCCGATACAGATACCCTGTATCTCTGGAGAAACCGGTCGTCAGTTATTATAGGAAGAAATCAGAACACACTGGCTGAAGTCGATGAGGAGGCGGCAAGAAAGGAAGATATCCGGATTGTGCGCAGAATCACGGGAGGAGGCGCAGTATTTCAGGATTTGGGTAATATCAATTTTTCTTATGTTTTCCCAAGAGGAGATTCGGAGGAAAAGTACCGGGAAGCAATGCAGATGATTCTGGAATTTATTCGAAAGGCAGGAGCGGAATGCTATTTTTCGGGGCGCAACGATATTTGTCTTTTGGATCGTACAGGCAGACAGGTAAAAATCGGTGGAACTGCAATGACCTGCAGGGACGAAGGCGGAATTTTTCACGCCTGTCTGCTGTTTGATACATATCTTTCGCAGCTTTCGAGGGTGCTTACTCCTTATAGAGAGAAGCTGCAGTCCAAGGGGATTTCTTCTGTCCGCAGCAGAGTTTCCAATCTGCGCGAGGAAACAGAGAGACTGTCGAATTTGAGCGGCGATGACTTTTTCGCACTGTGGGCGGATGAGCTGAAAAAAAGCTGTACTGTAATTGAACAGGTATGTGCGGGAGAAGATGTATCGATTCAGAAGCTGATAGAAGAAAAATACGGAAATGATCAGTGGAATTTCGGGAAAAATCCGCGCTGTAATCTTAAAAATATATGCAGATTTCCATCAGGCACTGCAGAAGTGTATCTGGAGGTTTCCGGCGGGGAAATACGGCAGTGTGTCTGCAGGGGAGATTATTTCTGCACAGAAGAGTTTTTTGCTTTGGAAAACAGTATGCGGGGGATTTCTTTTGATAAAAGGGAAATAGAGAAGGTACTGAGGGATATAGATACTGAAACCCTGTTTGGAACAGCAGATTATGAGAGAATTGTAAATTTTTTATTATGCAGGAAGTAAAGAAAGGAGCATTTAATCTTGGCATTTGTAATGAAGGATGAAATATTTGCAGAACTGAAAAATCTGTGCTGCGAAATGTATGAAACCGGAGAAACTTTAAGCTGCGAAAAGGCTTTGATGAAACTGATGGATATGGACGGAATTCCGATGCACTGTCCGTATCATCACTTCATTATGCCTGCGGCGCTGCAATCGGCATCGGTATGTTTATCAGCATCTATACCGGAGGAAGTCCTCTTTCTTTGGAAAACTGGCAGTGGGCCAATGAGGGAACCGGCATAAGTCTTCTTGCCATCGCTGAATATCCGGGTCCCCGCTGCTGTAAGCGAACCACTTTTTTAGCAGCTCGTGCGGGAATTCCGTATATCAATGAAAAGTGCGGACTGGACCTTACGATTTCGGATGATATCCGGTGTGAATACCATGACAAGAATGCACAATGTCTGGAAGAAAAATGCCCGTTTTATCGGGAAAGCTGTGAGGCGGGCAGTGTTAAATAAGTATGAAAAGCTATGAGAAGGATTTTTACTCTGTGAAGCATAGGAGGGATTAAAGTGAAAGTGGAAATAACGGTGCCGAAGAGTCTGCTGCCGAAGCCGCAGCCTTACAGAAATTGTGAGTGTATGAAGCAGCCTATCGATCTTTCCGCAAAGAAAAGTATTATGACCTGGCTCAAAGAAACCGGTGATTATGTGGAAGCGGGGGAGCCTGTCTGCGAGGGCGAAGTAGATAAGAAAACTGTTGAAATCAAGGCGTCTTGCAGTGGAATTTTGACTGAGATTCTGATTGAAGACGAACATATTTTCAGAGCCGGGGATATCTTAGGGTATATTGAAAAACAAGAATAGAAGGTTCGGTAAAAAGATACGGCAATTCAAAAAGAAGGGAGATACAGAAAGCAGGCTTTCCGTAAATCCCTTCTTTTTATTGTGGTGTGCTCGGCGAGCGCACATTCTAATGGGTGAAAGTCCCGAATCCGCCAGGT
>CALBGO010000031.1 GCA_937894585.1 uncultured Eubacterium sp. | reverse complement strand
TACGCCCTACGTGGACTTGCACCACAGACTGACGGCATGCCCGTCATACGCAAAAGAAGAGGCCGGCGGAAAATCCCGCTGCCTCTTCTTTTTGTATAACCGAATCCCTTGTGTTTCACAGGGAAATAATTAACTTACTATGAAAAATCGTCAATACCGTTTCCGTTTTCATCATAGTGAATCACTTTGCCGGCGCGTTTATATTTGTTCAAAAGTTTATCCAGCCGTTCATTCGTATTCAGCTCCCGCTCACGCACCGCCGCTTCATAGTCGGTCAGCTCATCGATATTTTTAATGTGCGCACGGGTAGGTTTCGGCACCACCGCAAAATACATCAGCGGCGAAATAACAAAAATGTCCGCAAGAAACCATCCGACTGCAGCCGCTGCCCACTGCCAAGGCTGACTGAAATGGTAAAAACCGATTCCGAGCACCGCACAGAATCCCAAAGTGGCGACAAAAAACGGAAGATACAGTTTATCGATTCTCTTCATCGCTTCCGAAAGCGCTTCGTCAGTCCATTGCCGCTTCTTTTGGCGGAAAATGTACTGCGCCCCCCGAAACTGAGAATTTGCAAGATAAACACAGGTCTTAAAATCGTCAAAGGTCGCTTTTTCCGCAGGAATTACCACAGGATCTGCCGCTCCTTCGTTCAGGTTATAGAAAATCTGCGCACGAATCAGGGTTCCCTCACCCATAACGGAAATCTTCAGCGATTCTTCCTGTCTGCAGTTAATCACCATCTGCTCTCCCTGCGAAAGCATATGGGTGTCTCCGTTTACAGTTATCGCCGCAAATCCGCTGCGGCAATAAAAGGCGCAGGTATAAAGCTCATAATCCGGATATACTTCACGGGCAGGCTCGCTGCTTTCAGCTTCGGGCATAATCACATCAAGAAATCCCTGATTTCCTTTTGCAACCATCAAATTATAATCTGTAATTCTGCCGAAGCTTTTTGTAAGATAAGCGCCGTCAAAGCGATCCTGCTCCAGCTCTCCCAGCCGTGCAACCCGCACATCCTGATGAGCAAGTACGGTATTTCCCGAAAGAACCATCAGCACCCGGTCATAATCCGGAAGTCTTGAAAAAACAGTCTCCTCTTTTTCACAGACTGCGCTTGAAAGTCTCCATATAAAATTCCGATCCAGATATTTTGTATTCTCCGGAAAGATGGCAAGCTGACAGGTTGTTCCCCCGGTCCAGCCTGATTTCACAAAGTCATCTTCCCTGTAAATCCTGTATTCCATAGCATTTCTCCAATGTTTAATATATCCCTAATTATACCGCCCTTTCCTTGATTAAACAACCTTTTTATAGTATAATGCAGAAGATTGAAAGAAGATTAAGGAATATTGAAAATCAAGGCATACCGATTCAATATGAGAAACGCCGGCACCTCGGACCGCAAAACCGCTGTCCTTTTGCAAAAGTTTTTTCGTATTATTTCGGGCGCTGTAACTCAGGCAATTACAGCGGCGCAAAACCGGATTTCAAATCCGTATATGCCTATGAAATCCGTTGCCAAAGCCGAAATCTCAGAATGAATCCTATGCCGGACGGTAATCCTTTTGAGGTAAACCGAAAATCGTCATCCGCAATCTGCGGCATCGGTATAAAAATCAAAAATCCGAATTATTGTAAAACAATTTGCAGACTTATTCATACAAGAAAATTTGTAAAACTTATCATAAGAAAAAATTTACAAAACTTAGTATAGCTTAAGCAACAAGATGGACAATTCCTTACTGGCTGTAAGGAATATTGCCCATAAATATATGGTAGTAGGAAAGGAACTCATATTATGGAAAAGACAGAAAGAAATGAACTTGCGGTACAATTCCATCATCAGAAATTCAACTGTGCACAGGCAGTAGCCTGCGCCTTTTCAGACGAAACCGGTTTTGACCGGCAAACCATTTTCAAAATGGCAGAAGCCTTTGGCGGCGGTATGGGAACCCAAAGCACCTGCGGAGCAGTTTCCGCAATGGCAATGGTAATCGGAATGAAATATTCCGACGGAAATCTCGAAAACCCGAAAACCAAGGCAGCGTGCTACAAACTTATGAGAAAGGCAACTCAAATGTTTGAAGAAAAGAATCAGTCAACTATCTGCCGTGAAATTAAGGGACTTACCGGCGGACCGGTTCTTCGAAGCTGTGACGGCTGTATTTCCGATGCGGCAGAAATTCTGGAAAAGGTTCTGAAAGAAAATACCCTGTAAGACTGCAGCCACCGTCAAAAACTGTCTGCGGAGAAAATCGGCAGAAATACCGATGAAAATCACCAATAAAATGACCTGCTGAAAAAAGCAATTTGCTGCCAGGGAAAAAACGCAGTTCAGGGCTGTCAAAGATGCGCAATTTGCTGCCAGGGAAAAAATGCAGTTCAAAGCTATCGAAGATACGCAGTTTGCAGCCGGCGAAAGCGCATAATTTATGACAGTCGAAAGAGCGTAATTTATGACCGCCATAGAAACGACAATGATAGTTAGTGACGAAAACACGCACAAATGATATAATGAAAACATCTACTACGGAAATGTCAAAATAACTATTTCCCACATAACAGAAAACGGAGTAAGTACAAGATTTATGAAAAAAGTTTTAGTCATCGGCTCTACAGTTGCCGATATCATCATCAATGTGGATTATCTGCCGACTACAGCACAGGATATTCATATTAAATCACAGACCATGGCGCTGGGCGGCTGCGCCTATAATGTATCCGATATGATCCGCCATTTCAACATACCGTATACCCTCTTTTCCCCGGTCGGAACGGGACTTTACGGAGATTTTGTCAGAAACCAGCTTGCCGCAAAAGGACTGGCATCACCTATGCCGACTCCGGATCAGAACAACGGCTGCTGCTACTGCTTTGTGGAAGAATCCGGCGAGCGAACTTTTATTGTAGAGCACGGCGCTGAATACCTTTTTTACAAAGAATGGTTCGATCATCTGAAAATCGAAAAAATATCCGGCGTCTACATCTGCGGACTGGAAATTGAAGATAAGACCGGCGATACCATTGTTGAGTTTTTGGAAGCTCACCCGGAACTGCCCATTTATTTCGGTCCGGGACCTCGGCTCAACCGAATTGACAGCGAGCTGATGTCGCGAATTTTTGCTCTGCATCCTATGGTTCATCTCAACGAAGACGAAATATGCCGCTATACCCAATGCGATTCCATCGAAAATGCCGCAAAAGCGCTCTACCGAAAAACCGAAAATACGGTAATCGTAACCAACGGTGCAAACGGCGCATTCTTCTTCGACGGCGAAGATTTTATCCATGTTCCGCCGGTACCGGCTGTCAAAGTCGTAGATACCATCGGCGCAGGAGACGCTCATATGGGCGCGGTTATCGCCTGTCTCGAAAAAGGTATGAGCCTTTATGATTCCATTGCAAAAGCAAACGCAGCCTCCTCTCTGATTGTCGCCAGAAAAGGCGGTACAATTTCCGACGAAGATTTCGTACAGGAAGGTCTGTTGGATTTCGAATAACTACCAAATATACAAAACACCGTCAGCGGATAATGTCATTTTCCCTAATGCACTCTCCTCTGCGGTGTTTTTTATAATGTTTATTTCTTAAAACAGATTCTTTCACAGGTTCCGTACCAAGTTGTTCATATTCTGCCAATGTAAAAGCGCAGAAGATAGCATACCTTGCCTAATACAAAAAACACGCGAGTCGCATACCTTTACACAATGGAGGACGCACTCAAAAAAAAATGGGTAAAGCTTTCAACAAGGGAATATATCGATATGATGCAAAAATCATTCGATATGGTATACCCTTACCCAGTATATTTTTCTATTTCATCCATCGAAATCTCCCGCAACAATCTTTATTTTGATTTCACAGGGGATTTTTTCCCGAAAATAAGGGATTGCCAATACCTTAATTTATATTTATTTCCATAATATTCCATTTATATATTTTTCTAAAAGTAAAAATCAGTATTATTAAGGTGTTTTTCCCATAAAATCATCGGGATTTCGCTTTTATATCTTCATATACCCCCCGCTTTCCTGTTGAAAACCCCCTGGTTTCTGCCAAAAACACTGGTTGCAGGGGATTGGGGCATATCCGATAACCGAAGGTTTTAAAAAATGCGTATGACGGGATTAAAATCCCCCGCATTCTGTAAAAAACCACAGTTTGCGGGGGATTGTAAGAATTTTCAAGGGGAGGGGAGTGAAAACAGGGAGGAATCTTCACAAAAAAAGCATAAAGAAAGATAGGAAAAACATCGTATACTTTGCTCCCTCCGCTTGAACACCTATCCCGATTTTCACAGAAAATCGATGGAAGGTGTCATACAGAAACCACAGTGCTTCAGCATGTGGCGGTTTTTCAGCTGTCCGTTTTGTCTTGCTTGCGGAGCGAAAAAACTCCTCGTATTTCGTCCTTCGACTGTTTTTACTCTTCTATGCAAAGTCCGTCTCTGATTTTTCTAAGGCTCCTTGTCAGTCTGTTGATGGCGTTGATTCTGCGTACTACGGTATAGGCGTTTTCCTCCCGATAAAGCAGAATTCTGTTGAGGGTATCGGCAAGGTCTTCACACAGAGCGTTCACCGCCTCGATAAATTCATCTTTGCTCATGGCTGCTGCGCCCTGATACAGCCGGGCAATATCGTATTTGTATTCCATACCGAACAGCTCCATAACCTTATCAGAAAGAGCCAGTTTCATTTCGTTGAGCTGCACTTCAAAAGAATCTTCCGCAGCCTGCGCCTGTGCCTTCAGAGCCTCAATGGTTTCCGTAATCTTTGCAAAACGGGCGTCCAGCTCGCTGTATTCCATATTCATAGCCTTCCAATACAGATCCAGCTGGCTCAGGGTTCTTGTAATTAAATCCTTCAGCTTCTTTTCTGTGGAAGTTTCCAGAATTTCCAGCGTCTTGCTTCTGCATTCGCGCAAAATCGTATTTTTCAGTTCCTCGATACCTTCTCCGCTCTTCGCGCTGACCGGAATCAATGTCGCTTTGTCTGTCTCCATCATCTGACAGATCAGTTTTTCACAGTACTGCATATAAGCAGTCAGATCACTTTCCGCCACCAAATCGGTTTTATTGACCACAAAGAAGAATTTTCCCGCAAATTCTTTTGTATTGGTCAGAAAGTCGATTTCAATCTGGTTGATGGGACTGTCTACAGAAAGCAGGAAAATTACTGCGTCGCTTTCCTTCATATACTGATAGGCAACCTCTGTATTGTTCTTATGAAAAGAACCAACGCCCGGCGTATCCACAAAAATCAGACCGTTTTTCAGAAATTCCGACGGCGTGTGAAGCACCACAGACTCCACGCCCAGCCTGTTATCTGCATTTTCCTGCTCGCTGATGTAGGAAGACAGCTTTTCAAAAGGAACCGGCTCCACCACACCGTTTTGAAAGTGAACCTCTGCGGATTTATCGCCGTACAGAACCTTTGTCACCGCGGAAGTAATCGGCACAATACCCACAGGCAGAATGTCATCTTCCAAAACCGCATTGGAAAGGGTACTTTTCCCACGCTTAAACTGACCGATTACGGAAACTGTCAGGGAGCGGTTTTCCAGTTTATCCGCCAGAAGCTTCACTTCTTTCGCCTGACCGGTACACGCCTGATCCGCCGCTAAAAGTTCGTAAACCCTTTTTGTTGTATCTAAAATATTACTGTTCATCGTATTAAATTCTCCTTGTGCTTTGTTCACAAGTCACAGTATAGCACAGTCAAATCTGCCCTGCAAGCCATAACCCCTTCCGCAGCTGCTTCTCGGCATAATCTCTTCGCAATCATTTTACAATATGACCTTTCCGCAGCTTTTTGGAACTTAATCTCTTTGCGACCAGTTTACACAAGCGCATATCCCATAGTTTTTGCATAAAGCCGCTCCGTATAACTCCTATACGACTGTTTTACGCTAACCCTGCCGCAAAATTTTTCTCTCCGATCATATTCCTCCTGTCATAGTCCGGTTCTTTCTTCCATATAAATAGGCTTATCAAGGAGTTTTGTCTATGGTATTCGGAACAGTAAAACAGAATATTGCCCTGCTTTCCGCGGCAAATCTTTTAATCGGTCTGATTGAATTTGTCTTTAATTTATATCTTTCCCGAATTCTCGGCGCGGAAGGACTTGGACTTCTCAGTCTGGTTGCCCCGGTCAACGCCCTTTTTCTGTCCTTTATGACAGAAGGGATTGTCGTAACTATGTCAAAGCTTTCTGCAAAGTACCGGCATTTTCATGATTACGGCTCTATGGACAGCACTGTAAAAACCGCCACCTTTGCAAGCTTTCTCTGGGCTCTTTGTCTCGCCTTCATCGTATGTCTTACCGCAAAACCCATCGCCACCTTCTTTCTGGGAGACGAAAACCTTGCCTTTCCCATACTCGCAGTCTGTCCTCTGATGCTTTTGATGTCCGTATCCAATATCGTCAAAGGGCATTTTCTCGGACTTGCAAAAATCAAAGTACCTGCTGCCATCAACATCAGCGAAAAACTTCTGCGCTTTCCGATTCTGTACTTTTTAATCCGCTTCCTTTTGAATAAAACGGATTTTCCTACGGTAACGCTGGTGTATCTGTGCTATGCCATCGGAGAAATGCAAAGCGTATTGTTTCTGTTCATTTACTACAGAAAAACCCGTATTCCCGCGCCGCCCGAAAAACTGAATCCGAAAAGAATAAAAGAACTGCTGCTTCCCCTTGCCGCAGGCGCTGTTCCCATCTGCCTGACCCAGTGCCTTTTGGAAAGTGTCAATGCCTTTTCCTCCGTCATCGTAAAGCTGCGCCTTACTGCCATAGGCTATACTTCCGCAGAAGCACTGGGACTTCTCGGAAAATACAGCGGTATGGTCTTCCCCCTGATGACCTATCCCATGATTCTGGTTGGCGCTGCCTGCTCAATCGTGGTTCCCAAAATCTCCACTATGATCTCCGCAAAAAAAGACCGCTATGCCGATCGCCTGATTTTTCGGGCGCTTGCCCTTGCTTTTGGCATCGGCATTGTCACTATGGTACTGTTCGTTCTCCTTGCCGATGAAATGGGACTGTTTTTTTACAAGAGAAATGATTTGAGCCTGATGATCTGCCTTGCCGGAGTATGCGCGCCGATCCTCTATGTTACGGCTGCATCGACCAGTCTTCTGATCGGCATCGGATGCGAAAAACTCTCTTTCAAAAACAGTCTGCTGCAGCAGCTGCTTCTGCTTATCTTTCTGATGATTTTCACCGGAATTCCGTCGCTGAATATTTACGGGTATCTGGCAGCAATTGCGATTTCAAATATCATTTTACTTATGCTCAACTTATATTCCCTGAAACTACACCGCAGTCACCGAATTTCTTCGCAGAATCATCACAAATAAAAGGTATACTGAATTTGTCAAAAGGCAGAGTTAAATACAAAACTTTTGATCGTTCTTTCTTAATTTAATACTAAATATCGCAGACAGAAGACCCGCCGGATTTTCCGGCGGGTCTTCTGCTTGCTGCGCACCGGCGGGAAACCTTATTCCCGTTTCCTGAGCCGTTCAACAATAGAAGTTCTGTCAAAAGACCGTACACAGACTGCCGACACCAGAGCAGGAAGCCCTGCGGCAAGAATGACATAAGCAGCCGCATACCACAAAGGGAAGTGATAATGCAGGTACGGCGCGCCGTGTTCTGCCATAAACCGTACGATTCCAAACCCCGCCGCACTGCCCAGAAGCAATGAAACAAGCACATTGTAAAAGGCGATGATAAATCCCTCTCCCTGAATCATACGAACAAGCTGCCGACGCTCCATACCGATAGATTCCAGCATAGCAAATTCCTGTTTTCTCGTTACAATACCGGTAACTACCGTGTTGACCAGACTGATGACGCCGAAGAGAATCAGCAGAAGACTGAGTCCGAGAATGCTGCTGTAGAGAAGATTCCATGTTTCCTCATCTTTTTTCATATTTTCCCGAAGAGTATCCAGACTTAAATCTCCGTTTTCACGGACAATCTGCGTCAGCTGTGCAGTCACCGCTTTTTCACTTTCCGGCCAGTCCGTTGCAATCAAAAGACGGCGGCACATATTAAACCCACCCGGCATCATAGCCGCAAGAGTATCCCTTGGAACTATGAAAAACCCTGCGGGACCTGCTGTCAGATACCCTCTGCGGCTCTCCAAAACTTTCTTGTCGACGATCCCTGCAATCTTAAAAGTTTCACTGTTTTTTTTCGTTCCGTCAGACCATGTGAATTTCAGCTTTTCCCCCGTTTTGAATTCTCTGCCGTAAAGCTCCTTTGCCACACCGTTTCCGATCACATATATATAGTTGTTCTTTACGGCTTCATCGTAATTCAGCGTTCCGTCCTCCAGATACTTCTTCAGAAAATCCGCATCTTTTCTGTCAAAAGGCACAAAAGCATCATCCGACTGAAAATCATCAATGTTAAAGCTGACATCGATTTTATCTACAGGAATTACTTCCCGAACACCTTCAATATTTTTGATTTTTTCAATCAGCTCCCGCGAAAAAGGATTTTTCTTCTGTACGCCGCTCATACCCTGATCGTTGCTGTTTACCGCATTTTGAGAGATGTTGATCTGATATTCGCTGTACTGCATTTCTCCCTGTCTGAAAAATTCCATCTTATTAAAAGATTCCAGAAAGGTCGTTCCGACGATAAAAATCACACCGCTGATACACAGAGACAGTACCGTTATCACAAACTTTCTGCGATTTCTGGCAGGAGACATTTTTGCCAGATTCCACGGCGTAACCGGGCGGAATCTGCCGATCCCTTTACGCTGTACCTTTTCATAGCCGGAAGCCTTGGCTGCTTCAATGGGCGATACCGCCCCTGCCAGCTTTGCCGGTTTCCAGACGGAAAGCATCACTGTCAGATAACTTAATACCAGAACAGCTGCCGCTACGATACACGCATTGCTGAAGAGCCACCCTTCAGGCTGTGTAAAATACCCGAACAGCATACCGATCAGAAGCCCCGGCGGTGTTCCCAAAGCGAACATATATCCGCCCTCTTTTCTGACAATTTTTCGAATCTGTTTCGGCGATGCTCCCAAAGTCATCAGCTGACCGAACTGACGGATTCTGCTGATAACCGAAATATAAAAGATACTGTAAACCACCACAAAACTTGCGAAAAGCACGAAAACCGCAATCACCGCAATGGTCAGCACCATATTTACATCTACTCCCAGACTCAGCGCAAACCGGTTATTTTCGTTCATATCGTTCCGCTTTACCCCATAGTCTTCGCCCAGGGAAATCATCTCGGATAAAAAGGCTTCCTTGCTCATAGCCTCCGCTCCCGTAATTTTCACCGGAAGCATATAAGGCATTTCTGCAAGCTGGCTGCCTTTTTCCGCATAAGCGCGGGAAACCATTACCGCAAAATACTTTCCTTTAATGCCTGTATCCGTAAACCCGCTGATACGAAAAGTTTCTGTCGTGCCGTCATAATAACGGAAAGTCAGCTTCCTTCCCAATTGCAGCGGAAGTCCCAGCCTCTTCATATAAGCTTTGTCCACCGCAGCCTCGTACATCTTCTCCGGGTATTTTCCTTCTTTGATATCCGCTGCCGCAATAGAAGATTTTTTCTGTTCCGTATAGGAAAGCTGAATCGTATAGCCGTCCATCTCACTGGCAAGCCCTGTTTTCATCATCAGACTGTCATCCACGCGCTCGTCCGCACGGAGCCTGTCACACTGTTCTTTAGTCAGATTCCCGTAGATAACATGCTGCATTGTATCAAGCTGCCGGTCGGTTTTCTCATTCAGCCCCAGAGAAAACATAGAAAGGCCGCTGATTAAAGCCGCAGCCAGTATGACGGCAAGCAGAGACATAACCGTCCGCATTCTGCTGCTTCCGATACTGCGGCGCGCAATTTTCTTTACAAAACTCTTGTTGTTATTGGCAAGTATTCTCGTTTTCATAATGCCCGCCTCCTTTACAGGATTTTCCCGTCTTCAATGCGGACAATCCTGTCGGCAGTCTGGGCAATTTCATTGTTGTGGGTAATCATAACAATAGTCTGACCGAATTTCTTACCGGTACTCTGCAGAAGTCCCAGCACATCGGAACTGGTTCTGCTGTCCAGATTGCCGGTAGGCTCGTCAGCCAGTATAATCGAAGGTTTTGTAATCAGCGCCCTTGCAATTGCCACTCTCTGCTGCTGTCCGCCGGAAAGTTCCGAAGGCATACTGTGTATTTTCTGTTCAAGTCCCAGCAGATGAATAATTTCATCACAGAAGACTTTATCCACAATGCCGCCGTCTAAATCCACCGGTACGGAAATATTCTCGTATACATTAAGAATCGGAATCAGATTATAGCTTTGAAAAATAAATCCAATCTGTCTTCTCCTGAAAACAGCCAGTTCCTGACTGTTCATCTCTGCGAGACTGTTTCCGTTGATAATCACTTCACCTTCTGTCGCTGTATCCAGACCGCCGCACAGATGCAGCAAAGTCGATTTACCGCTGCCGCTGGTACCGACCACTGCGACAAATTCACCCCGTCGTACCGAAAAATCAACGCCGTCCAAGGCTTTAGTCAGACTGCCTTCACTGCCGTAATACTTTTTCAGATTTCTGGTTTCCAAAATATTCATAAATACCACCTTTCCCGAAAGCCAATCTTTCAAAGACAGCACCTTCCGCTGTAAACGCCCGCAAAAAGCTGAGCCGAATACAACTCCCATTCCTGCCGCCTGCATCACCTGCTTGCATATCCGCGCTGCCTTTTGGGCTTCCCGATGGATTTCAGTATAAAAGATAATTATCACAGAAATGTCACGACAGCGGAACAAGAAAAATATAGCAGCGGAAGAGCAGGCAGAATGCCGCCTTACAAACTGAAATGTCACGACGGCGGAATAATCGGAAGGTAGATATAAAAATCGGCGCCCCTGCCTTTTTCTGAACGGACTTTCACATACCCGTCCTGAAGGGCTGCAATCTGCCGAACCAGATACAGTCCCACTCCTGCGCCGTCTTCCTCGTGAACTGAATCTTCACGGAAAAATCTCTTCCAGATTAAATTGTGATTTTTCTCTTCAATCCCCGGTCCGTCGTCAGATACGCGAATCTGCAGATACATTTCCTGCCGCTGCGCCGATACTCTGATATGACCGCCCTCCTGCGTATATTTCACAGCATTGTCCAACAGATTAAATACCGCCTCCGTTGTCCATTTTCTGTCATAAAAGGCTGTCAAATCTTCGCTGCAGTCCGCGGTGATGTTCAAATTCTTTTTTTCCGCAGCTAAAAGCACCCCGCCCAGAGCGTCTGCCAGAGTGTCGCAGACCGGCGTCTCCTTTTTGGACAGCGTAATAAGTCCCGTCTCCAGCCGGGAAGTTTTTATCAGAGCCTCCATAAGAAAATCCAGTCTTTGAATCTGTTTCTGTGCGCTTTGCAAAAACTGCACCTGACTTTCATACTCCCTTTTCTCCGCCTTGTCCGAAGCAGCTGTCTGCGCAGATTCACTCTGCTGTTCAAGGGCTGACGCAAGCAGTGTTTCATTGAGCATACGGAGGTTTGTCATCGGCGTTCTGACCTGATGGGTGACATCGGAAATCAGGCTCTGCAGTTCCTCCCGTTCTCTGTTTACCACTTCCTCCCGCAGCTTCATAGCTTCATACAGCACAGTAAGACGGCTCCGCACCTTGTCTGCCAGAGTATCCTCTGTAAAGAGCTGATTCGGCATCTCCCCCCGCATACAACAATCAATTGCGGCTGCAATCTCATCTGTAAACCGCACTACCGTTCTGCGGGCAAAAAATATCGCAGCAGCTGCAGCAAAAAGGGAGAGAATACACACTGCCAAAGCTGCGATTAAAACAGTTTTTATACCAATATTCACTCTGTTTCTCCTCCAATCCACATATATCCCATTCCGTAAACCGTCTTAATCGCCGGATAATCATTTCGTTCCAGCTTGCTTCTGATTCTGCTGACCGCGGAAGTCAGGGTATGCTCATCCACAAAATTCCCGTCCGCATCCCAAAGCAGCTCAAGCAGCCTGCGCCTTGTAACAACAGTTTTGGGAGTTTCGGTTAAAATTTTCAGAAGCCGGAATTCCAGCGCCGTTAAACTGACAGACTTTCCGTCCAGTTCAGCCTTCATCTGTTTGAAACTTAAATTAAGTCTGCCGTCTCTGTAAACCTCTTCTTCCTGTTTCTTATCGTTTCCGTTCCTTCCCAGAATTCTCTCGATTTTTTTCTTCAGCACACTAATCGGAAACGGCTTTGTGATATAGTCGTCCGCACCCTGTGCGAATCCCTTAAGCATATCGTTTTCAAGATCCCGCGCCGTAAGGAAAATCACTGCTGTTTCAGGCATAGCTTCCTTCCATCTGCGGCACAAATCATAGCTTTCTCCGTCAGGCAGATTCACATCTAAAATCAACAGCCGAAAAGCTTTTTCGCAGTTCTTTGTTTTGCAGGCACGCTGCCGCACTGCCTCTGCTTCTGCCAGTGAACATACAATTTCGGCACAATAATCCTGACGATTCAGATTGTATTGCAGCGTCTCCGCAAGTACCCTATCATCTTCCACAATTAAAACCCTGTTCATATCCGTCCGCCCTTTCCTCATAATATTTTATTATACCATATCGTTGCCGCCTTATTTAGAATCGGAAGATATGATTCAATGATTCCCCCTTATGGCAACGCCGATACAATATTGAGAATCATTCTACCACAAAACTGTTACAGAAATGTCGCAGAAAAAACAAAGACGGAAGCTCCTGCTTCCGCCCAAGGTATAATGATATCGTTTTATTTATTCTCGTTTGCTTCAATTGTATTCACGATTCGTCCTCTTACCGTCTCCGCAATCTCTGCAGTCTTCATATCCTTATATTCCTCATACACAATCGGTGTCAGAATATGAACCTGTACTGTAATCCGTCCCGGTTCATTTTTGTCAAAAGGCTTATAAGAGTCGATTAAAGCCACCGGTACAATAGGACATTTCGCTTTCAAGGCAGCCTTAAAGCTTCCGCCCTTAAAATCCTGCACCTGATTTCCGTTGCGGCTTCTTGTTCCTTCCGGGAAAATCACCCAGTTTTCGCCCTGCTGCACTCTGCGGCTGACCTCCTGAATCACTCGAAGCGACTGTTTGACATCGTCGCGGTCCATTGCAATTGCATCCATACACTGAAAAATCTGCTTTACAGCCGGAATCTTCATCAGTTCCTTTTTCATTACCGGCGAAATAGGGCGGGGGCAGGCCTCAATCATAGCAAACCCGTCAAAAATCCCCTGGTGATTCGGATAGAAGATAAAACCGTCTTCCTCCGGAATATTCTCTCTGCCGTAAACTTTTATTTCGATATTGCCGGTCTCCTTTGATTTTTCCAAAATCCGACGCAGCGGCTTCATTTTCTGAACCTTGCTGTACTTATCCGGATGGGCTGCATACCAATATATTTTGCTGAAAGTTCCCGGAACCAAATGTAAATTTTTCAAAACGATTTTTGTCAGACGATTCATTTTCTCACTCCTGCATATTATAATCCGTCCCCAGTATATCACAAACTTCCGAAAAAAAATAGTATTTGATTTTCTGCCGTGTTATAATAATTCCGAAGTTATTTGGGAAAATCCAAAAAGACAATTCCGAAGAATCAGGAATTCCAAAAGAATCACACCGAAAGGAAATTTACGATGAAATTTGCAATGTCATACAGCTGCGGCAAGGACAGCACTCTTGCCCTGCACAAAGCCGTCGCTTCCGGCCATACTCCCGTCGCGCTGATTGTTATGGTAAATAAAGAGGTCCGCCGCTCCTTTTTTCACGGCGCAGACAGCGATATGCTCAAGCAGTATTCCAAAGCGCTGGAAATTCCTTTGATTTCCGCAGCCTCCGGCGGAGAAGACTACCATCTGGAAATGGAGAAGGCTCTGGCAAAAGCAAAAGAAATGGGCGCAGAAGCTGCCTGTTTCGGCGACATCGATTTAGAGCAGAATCGGGCATGGAGCGAAGAACGCTGCCGAAATACCGGTCTGAAAGCTATGTTCCCCCTTTGGCATGCGGGACGCGAAGAAAATGTCCACGAGCTGATTTCTCTCGGATACAAATGTATGATCAAATCCATCAATAATACCCTGCTGCCCAAAAGCCTGCTGGGCAGGATTATCGACGAAGAAGTTCTGCGGCAGATGGCAGAATGCGGCATCGATCTCTGCGGCGAAAACGGTGAATACCACACTCTGACCGTAGACGGTCCGGTTTTCAGAACTCCTCTGCACTTTGAAACCGGCGAAATCCTTGATTTCGGCGATTATTCCGCAGCAGATATATTTATACCGCAAAAGAAATTTACCGCATCCGGAAAGGAGATAAACCTCTGAAAAAAACGAAAACATAAACTACAGCCCGCTTCGTAAAATACACGCAGACAAGCAGGCTGTATTATTTTACCCGACAAATAATCAAGCAATCGCCGAACCGACTTCACAAAACAAGCTTTGCGATTGAAGTCAATACTAATCAAAACAGTAAATCAGAAACGGAAAAACAAAATCTACAGGACAAAACGAACCTATAATCCCTTATATATAAGCCTTACAGGAGAGAGCAGAAATAAAAAAACTCTTCAAAGATTCCCGGTCAAACGCATAGCGTCTTTTGAACTCCGTGTCAAACACGGGGTTTTCGCTTATACAATAAAAAACCGCCTGTCAGGCGGCTTTAATATTGGTGGAGAATACGGGGCTCGAACCCGTGACCTCTTGACTGCCAGTCAAACGCGCTCCCAGCTGCGCTAATCCCCCACAGATATAATCAGGTACTCGTTTATTATATATCACTTCTTCTCTGATTGCAAGCGATATTGTGGAGCGGGCAACGGGAATCGAACCCGCCTCCTCAGCTTGGGAAGCTGATATTCTACCAATGAACTATGCCCGCCCGTCAAGGCTATTTACTATTATACTCCTATGCTGAAAAAAATCAACCAAAAGAATCGAAAATACAAATAGACAAAAATTGAAAACATAACAGCCGGAATCAGAACGAAAAGCAAATCAGAATCGAAGAGAATCAAAACCCGAATAAAAGACTTTAATAATCTGAACCGAAAAGATACAAACAGCAAAATTTCATCAAAAACACAGAAGCATTGAACAGCCATCGAAAAGGCAGGCGAACTTATGTCAACCTGCCTCACCGTTAAAAATCTATTGCTGCAACTCTATTAAAACCTTCTGCCGGATTCACACAATTTCTCCGAAGACCTTTTACAGATATAAAAAATCTGAGATTCTCCCTTTCTTCTAACCCTGCCTGCATATTCTGCCATTTAATTTATTTCGCAGTTTCCCCCGAGAATCTCTGCCCGATTCCGAAAGAATTTTGCCATTTTGTAAAGATATACCAGCTTTACAACGGATACTGCTATAATTCCGATTGTAAGTCCCATAAAAATAATAACCCCGAAAACACCTAAGAACAGTAAAATGAACGAACCGAAGAACAGCCCCAGATTCAGTCCGATATACCACACCCACAGAGACTGCCACTTTTCAGACAATTTGCTGCCGGCCTTTCCCGCTGCCTGACTGTGAGCAGTAAACTCATAATATGTACCGACTAAAGCAATAATTGCAGTCGGAATCATCGCTGCCAGTTCCATATTCTCCTGAAGAACTTTCGCCGATGCAGCTTCGGTGATAATTAAAAGTACCGCCGAAATAACAGTACAAATTCCCGCAGTCCGATATCTTGTACCGACTTTGGACAGCTTTATCAAAATGCTGCCGTAAGCAAGAGCGGATATCCATTCCAAAGCCTGACCTGCCGATTCTATCCAGGAACCCCCGTTCTCTGCGATATCAAGTTTCAAAAGCGATGCAACGGTTGACGGAATAATCAGCAGGAACAAAATCCACAGCCACTTTCCCAAAAAAACAGATTCCTGCAGCTCAGAGTCCCGCTTCTTTTTTTCTTTTTCCCTTTGCTCCAATCGAATTTGCGGCACTTTTTCACAATCCTTCACTCTATCACAGCTTTCAAAAGAGGAACAAGCTTCACAAGAGGCATAGCCCTTTTCCCTGCAGCATTCCGCAATCCTGCATAAACAAACGATTCCTTCGCCGCTTTCACCGATACAGCCGCAGCATCCGAGTTTCTCTTTGTAGGCGCACTGCGTACAAAGCTTTCCACAATATGCGGTATTCATCACTAATCCTCCCTTTCGTCAAATTGACTTCATCCCCAATTGCAAAATGTTTAGAATTATTCAAAATCATTGTATCACAAAACCGAAAGCTTGTCTACAACAGGAAAAGTCCTCTTGCTGCTGCAAAACAAAATCAATAGCAAATACAACGATATTAAGGGCGGAACGGGATACCGAGACGGCTGCAGAAACCTGCCAGCCCTTCCATAATATCATTATAAGTATCATCAAAATTTCCGGTATACCACGGGTCCGCAATATCCCTGTCAGATCCGGCAAAGTCCAGAAGCTTATAGACCTTGCCCTCCGGGTCTGCGCCGATAATCCGGGAGAGTCCGCGGATATTCTCCTGATCCATTACAATCAAGTAATCAAAATTCTCATAATCATCTGCGGTTACCTGCCGAGCGGAATGACGCTCAAAAGGTACGCCAACTTCTCTCAATTTAGCCTTGGTTCCCCGATGAATATCGTTTCCGATTTCCTCCCTGCTGGTTGCCGCGGATTCAATATGAAAATCCTCTTCGCAGCAGGCTTTGCGAACCAAATCTTTCATTAAAAACTCAGCCATAGTTGAACGGCAGATATTACCGTGGCAGATGAATAATACTTTAATCATTATATTTTCCCTCCTGAAATGCCTCGTTTTGCCCTATTTTACGCACTTTTTTGGATTTTTTCAAGAGTTACAGTTTTCCGGAAACTGTAACAAAAGCGGCAAAATACGGCAGTTTGAGACCGAGTGTAGTAGTCTATAGTAGTCACTTGGTAGTCTGTTTAGGGGGTGCAGACTACCGGGATTTTTGAACCTTTTAACGTTTTCTCCCTTTAAGGGGGTGCATTTTAAAAGTAATCGTTAAAAGTTTTTTTCCAGTATACCACGCTACATGTCCCATTTACAAATTTTGCTCAAGTTGTTTTCCCATTACCTGCCACTTCTAAATGTCATTCTTTGATAAACATTCATTGCAAACACTATCATTTCCACCAAACTCGTTATATATGGTTTCGCACAAAGCGCAAATTTTCACATCATTCTCTGCTCCGCAAAAGCAACAAAAACCAACTGGATAGAACTCTGCGTTTTGGGACACGCCGTTTTTTCCACATACTGCACAAGGAAAATCTGCAACTACTGACTCCCCACCCTCTGATTCATATGCAATAGCATCTATCTGAAAAATATATGGATTTAGTTCATTTTCTATATAATCTATAAGATTTTCTGTAAATACTTCTATTGCATCATCATTGTACTCGGAATCACGATCGACTTGAATTCGAAATTCATCATCCTCACTTCCATCACCATTTATATAAGTAACTGTAGCCTCATACAACTTCTCTTCGTCCTTGTAACAATAGATATGCATATAGCTCTCTTCCCCCATGTCATCATCTATTATCATCGAAACTCGGACTTCAATAAAGGATTCTTCATCAGCATTGCATATTACCCTAAATATAACCGTTTTATTACCTATATCAGCATCCGCTATGTCCTCTATCGTGAAACACGGATCATATTGAAAATGTTTCAGTAAACAAGAATGAATATCATCTAAAGTTCCTATAAATCTTTCATATATCTGTTTTTCATCTAAAACATCAATTCCCGTTTCATCTGCTACTCTCAAACGCCAATAATCTCTTTCATCATACCCCTCCATTTCTTGTTCAGCTAATGCATCACGCGTATCTTCCATTTCTTTTGATAATACATCTTTTTCAAACTTATCTTTTGCTAAGTCTAAATCCTCTTGAATTAAATCTAACTCATTATAGATGATATTGTAGGCATTAAAACTTATCAATTTGTTATGAGCAATATGATTCCTACTGTTAATAAACTTTGTCACATCTGTTTTAAAGCGTTCAGCATCATCAAAATATGGAACAAAAATATCATCCCATATTTTGTATTGCACAGTTCTCTTTTTCTCAAGAAACTTTTTTGTGCTATCACTTTTCCCTGCTTTAAGGATACTATTCAGTGCCTTAAAATCGTCAGGCACTAATATAGTTTCATTCTTATATATAATTCCTCTAAAAATTATTTCAAAAAGAGACTCTAATGTCAAAGAAATTAAATCAGCATTTATGTTATCAAACTCAGGTACTCTCTGCTGAAATATTGCGGCAAGATTTTGGGCCGATTCATTGAATTTTTCTAATCCAAAACATCCAATCCAATCAACACCAATTTTATATGTAAGAACCCTCCCTGCAAATGCACGGATTTCGTTTTCTAATCTAAAAAATTCAGGATAGAGTTCTGCACACATCTGTTCTGATTGTTCATCAATAAGCCATGTGCACGAACTCCAATCCGTAATAATTCTATTCTTTAGTTCTATTTTTAATTTTTCAAGATATAAGTCTATTCTTTTCCCCATATCATCCATCTGATATTCTGGAAGGATATCTACTGTAAGTCTTGTAGCATTTTTTTGAAATGTATCAATGGTCAAGGAAATATTATATTTTCCGTTTTGAATTTCAAGAATATACACTTCATTAGCAATTCTCCCTATACATCCCAAGTAATTCACAGACGCCATTGGCTGCAGTTTTTGTGACACGTCATCTATTATTTTTTCACAGTATGTTTTAATATGATTTTTTTCTTTCATACACGAAGTGCCAAATAAATCAACTGTACCAGGAATTGTTTCATATAAAAGAGTATAATCCTTTATTCGATTAAACATAAATCTCACATGATTCATAAAAACTCTCCACTTCTCTGATTTTTTATCTATATCGCAATGTTGATGGGAAAGTTTTATATAATTCGTCATACAAATTACTGTTTCCCTTCACATCGCTCACTCAATTTAATTCGGTTTACCCTCATCCTCAATTATAATCCTAATTCTTAATCTCATCAACGAAAAACATCCCAGGCAAGCCAACTCTTGACTTTACCTGGGAATTTCCATGTATCTCTATACTACCTTAAACATATTCTGCCTCATCGGCTTCTTGCCTTCCGCCTTATCCACCTCTTTCCTTGCCTGTTCCAATTCCTCCATTCGGATCATCTCGTTCTTCGCATCATCCAGTCCCAAATGCGTGTATGTATTCATGGTCACCCCAATGTCCGAATGCCCCATCAGATACTGCAGCGTCTTTGGATTCATCCCGGATTTTGCCATATTAGAGCAAAAAGTGTGCCTGCATACATGCGGCATAATCTTTGGCATCTGTACTTTGAAAATGCTGTTGTACCGATTCACTGCATTTTGGAATCGATGCTCCCAATGCAGCGCCACTTCCGGCATCCCGTCCTTATCTCTGAAAAGAAATCCCACATAACCATCCACCATAATCTCCAGAAAGTTCGTTGGTCTGTCTTCCAGAATTGCCTGAAACATTCGGAACACATCCTCTGTCATCGGAATCTTTCTAGTTCCGGCGTTGGTCTTCGTAGATTCAATGTGATACTCCATACTGCCAATACCAGAGACATCAGCACCCTGTCACCTGCCATGGCAATGACTGAAGCTGCGGATGCTGCAATCCCGTCAATCTTGACTGTGACCTTGCCTTCATACTCACGGAGCATGTTGTAAAGCTGAGCGGTAGCCACACAGTCTCCGCCAGGTGAGTTAATCCAGACTGTAATATCACCATTTCCACTCACCAGTTCTTCCTTGAAAAGTTATGGTGTCACATCATCATCAAACCAACTATCCTCAGCGATTGTGCCATTTAGGAACAGCACCCTTTCGGTCTGTTCCAGATTTGTTTCCTGATTCAGAATCGTTCTGTTCTTCCAGTTCCAAAACTTCTTCATTTTATTTTTCCTCCTTTCCCTCGTCCTCTCTTGCTTCATATCACTCGCTTCCGCACAAGTGCGAAATCTCCCTCATTCCGCAGCTCGTCCTCTCCCCAAAAAGTCATGACTTTTCGGGAACCCTTGCGAAAGCTCCTGCGTCTTTTAATTTGGTCATATTCCCGTTGTTCAAGTACAGATCGCCACCTTCCTCTTCCGGAATACGGTCAAGATTTTCAAGTTCCCTGATATCGTTGGCGCTCATCCAACCGTTCTGTCTGCCGATGGCATAACCATTCATACGGCTCTGATAATCGCCACGGATCAACCCATCCACATTGAACTTGACAAAGTATTGTGCCTTTTCATCCGCAGAAAATAAGGAACGGACAATGGCCTGTTCCCACCTTGCAACCCAAGGGTCTAAGGTATATTTCACGAACTCCAAAGACTGCTGTTCTATATTAGAAAAGCTCGACTTCTCCAAATCCCCGACCATGTGTGGCGGAACCCGGAAAATTCGAGCGATTTCGTTTATCTGAAATTTTCTTGTTTCCAAAAACTGTGCCTGTTCCGGACTGATGGAAATCGGTGTGTACTTCATTCCTTCTTCCAGAACTGCCACCTTATTTGCATTGGAGCTTCCATCGAAGGCAGCTGTCCAACTTTCCCTTACCCTCTGCGGGTCCTTCACGGTTCCCGGATGCTCCAAGATACCTCCCGGTGTAGCACCATAGGTTTTACCCGTACCGGTAGCCATAACGAGCAGCAAGCGATTCTGACCTCTTGCAATGGCATCTACGGTTCTGTTGATAGCAATACGCTGATAGTAACGAGGAGGATATGTATTCTGGCTGCTGTAATAAGACTGCTCAATTACCGCTTCCTGTGCCGGTGTCATTCCAGACTCCTGCTTGAAACGAGCAATCAATTCATCTTCCGTCGGGAACTCATCCAGAGCAAACTGGCGCTCTTTGCCTGTAAGGAAATCATGCTCCGCAAACCCATCGCCATTGGAGCTATACGCAAACGGAAGATCAAGCATCTGAGCATAAGTCATGGCCTGCTGTAAGCCATGACTTATGCTGTGCTTGTTGTCCTTAGCTTCGATAATGGCAATCGGGTTGTTGGCGTTCAGATATAGAATATAATCTGCACGTTTTGGCTTTTCACGGAACACAAAGTTGCCCTTCAGATGAGACTGTGAAAAAAAGTCTGTAAATTTAATTAACTGATCAATAGCCTTCTAT
>CALBGO010000030.1 GCA_937894585.1 uncultured Eubacterium sp. | reverse complement strand
GCAACGTTATTGAAGGATACACAAGCCTAGAAGACGCTGTAAAAGCAGCAAAAGACGGACAGACAATCCTTTTAGAAGATGATATCACTCTTGATGAAACACTTGTTATTAAGGGAGATAAGGAAGTAACATTAGACTTAAATGGCAATGTACTAACACTAAAAGAAGGCGTAAACAAAGCGCTTATTATAGTAGGCGACAAGACAAATGGACAGGACAAGACAGTTCTGACATTGACAGATACAGCTTCATTAAAAGGCGGCATCAAGTGCACAGCAAGCGCAACAGGTATCTTTGTAAGCAAAGGCGCTAGTATGACTACTAAAAACGTAAATATTAGCTTCGAAGATAAAGACGCTTCAGCAGCTAATATTGCAATCGCGGTGCAGGGAGAGCTAACTGTTGAAGAAGGAACAAAAATTGATTCAACAGAGTATGGTATCGGTGCTTTAGAAAACTCAAAAGTTGTAATCAACGGCGGTGAAATCACTGCGAAAGAAGCTGCAGCAGGCGGTAATGGTACATGGCACGACACTGAAATCACTATCAATGGAGGAACACTGACTTCGACTGAAAGCGCAGGCATTTATCATCCTCAGAGCGGTAAGCTGACTTTAAACGGCGGAACTATTACAGGTCTGACAGGCGTACAGATGTGCGCAGGAGAACTGGTAATCCCTGAAAACAGTACAGTTAAAGTAATTGCAACCGGAGAAGATCAGCGAAAAGATAAGGGAGCCGGAGATGGTCCGATCAATGATGGAGCAGCAATTTCTATTGTAAACAGAGAGTACCCGGGCGGAACACCGAAAGCTGATATCAGTGGCGGCTCATTTAAAGCAGACCATAACAAAGCTGTTCTCGCATACACCTGGAATGCAAAAGCAGAAGGTGAGAAGCATTCCGAATGGAAAGAGGCAGGAACCTGGATCGACATCTCAGGCGGTACATATAACACTGATGTAGATAAAGCTTTGTTGAAAGGCGGTTTTGAAATGGTAAAGGGTGCTGACGGAAACTACACAGTGGAAGATACAACCAAACCGCCTTACATTCCACCAACCCCGACCCCGCAGAAGCCGACTATCGAAGCTGAAGAGGGCGCAACCGTAACACTGAGCAAGGATGGAACTACTGCAACTATCACTGTTGACAAAGACGCAACCTTAAAAGATGTACTGCTTAACGGTCAGTCTCTTGGCGCAGTAACAGAGGTTCCGAATCTGAAACCGGGCGACAAACTGGTGGTTATCGTAGAAACAGCCGAGGAAAAGGCTGAGCGTCTGACAAAAGGCGTGGAGAATACCACCATCAAGCTGTACTACAAGAAGGGCGAAATCGGAAAAGGCTGGATTAAGCTCCGCTACAAGAAGTCTTACGGCTACAAAGTGGACAACTATGAAATTTTCCGTTCCGCAAAGAAAAAGACGAATTTCGGAAAGAAAGCATGGTTTGTTACAAAGACCAATAAAACCAAAGGCTTCTATAAAAACGGCAAATCCGTGAAGAAGGGAACTCGTTACTATTACAAGATGCGCGGTGTACGCGAAATCGACGGCAAAAAAGTATACACCAAGTGGTCCAACATCGTAATGAGAACCGGAAGATAAGGTATAAAGCGGCGGCAGAGCGGCTGATCAATTATCTTCTTTGATAACTTGTAAATAGAAGAATCAGAAAGTAAAACCCGAAGCAGAGATTTCGTTCTCGCTTCGGGTTTTGCAATCGTTTTGTTTTTCAAAGCAAAAAGTGTATTCATATAGTGAAAGGGATTTCTTTAAATACGACTTCATTTTGTTTTTTTTCATCAATGACTGTATTGGTTTCGAAGGTGCTGCCGGTGTCTCAAAACGGTAAATTCTGTATGTAAGATACCTTCGAAACTAAGCAGAAGGTCAGACGCTGCATTTTTATGATAGAGAAGCTGCGCGAAAACCCTGTTAGCAAAGCTGTAAGAAAACCCGCCATTGATAAATTGGCGGACCTGTGCTATTCTAAAAGATAGAAACTACCTCGCCTCATTCGGCGCAGGAGATGAAAGGAATGATTTTTTAAAATGACAGAGAAAAAGGGAACCTATTACATTACGACCCCGATCTATTATCCAAGCTCAAACCTTCATATAGGGCATACTTACTGTACGGTTATGGCGGACGCGATGGCAAGATTCAAGAGATTGTCAGGCTATGATGTCAGATTTCTGACCGGTACAGATGAGCATGGACAGAAAATCCAGACCATTGCAGAAGAAAAAGGCGTGACACCGCAGGCGTATGTGGACGGCGTGGTTGCAGGCATCAAGGATCTGTGGAAAACTATGGAAATCTCCTATGACGATTTTATCAGAACCACGGAAGACCGGCATGTGCAGCGGGTACAGGCGATTTTTAATAAAATGTACGAAAAAGGTGATATTTACAAAGGTGAGTACGAAGGTATGTACTGTACCCCATGTGAATCTTTCTGGACAGAAAGCCAACTGGTGGACGGGTGCTGTCCCGACTGCGGAAGACCCGTGCAGAAAGCTAAGGAGGAAGCATATTTCTTCAAGCTTTCCAAGTATCAGGACAGACTGATTGACCTTTTGGAAAATACAGATTTTCTTGAGCCGGAAACCAGAAGAAACGAGATGCTGGGCTTTATCAGACAGGGTCTTGATGATCTGTGCATTTCACGGTCCACTTTTGATTGGGGCATTCCTGTGCCGATTGATGGAAAGCATGTCATCTATGTATGGCTGGATGCGCTGACAAACTATATCACTGCGCTGGGCTATCCCGATGATCCTGAGCTGTTCGAAAAATACTGGCCGGCAAATGTGCATCTTGTAGGAAAGGAAATCGTCAGATTCCATTCTATCATTTGGCCGGCAATGCTGATGTCTCTGGATATTCCGCTTCCGAAACATGTGCTGGGTCATGGCTGGCTGCTTCTGGAAGGCGGCAAGATGAGCAAATCCAAGGGTAATGTAGTTGACCCTGTGAAGCTGATCGACAGTTATGGCATCGACGCGCTTAAATACTTCCTGCTTCGCGAGTACACTTTCGGACAGGACGGCGTATTTACCAACGAAGTAATGCTCAAGAGAATGAACTACGACCTTGCCAACGACCTGGGAAATCTGGTTTCCAGAACAACTTCTATGATTGAGAAATATTGCGGCGGCGTTGTGCCTGAATCTCATGGTGAAGATGAATTTGACAAGGATCTGAAAGCAGTTGCAACCGGTGCAGCGGCAAAAGTAGAAGCGCAGATGGACAAATTTGCTTTCAATATGGCGCTGGAGGAAATCTGGGTGCTGGTTAGAAGAGCGAATAAATATATTGACGAAAAAGCGCCTTGGATTCTGGCAAAGGACGAGGCGAAAAAGGATGATCTGGATACCTGTCTGCACAATCTGGCAGAGTCTATCAGAATTATTTCTATTCTGATTCATCCGTTTATGCACACGACTTCCGACAAGATCAGAAAACAGATGGGCCTGTGGTATGCTGATGTGGTATGGGAAGACGCTTTTGAATTTGATATGATGTATCAGGAACAGGTGAAGAAGGGCGAGGCCATCTTCCCGAGACTGGATATTGAAAAAGAACTGGCAGAACTTGAGGCAATGCAGAAGCCAGCAGATCCGAAAGAAGAAAATATTCCGCTGGAGCTGAAGCCTGCTATTGAATATGATGATTTTGACAAGATTGATTTTCGTGTGGGTCTGATTGAAAAAGCCGAAAAACATCCAAAGGCGGACAAGCTGCTGGTATTCCAGGTAAAGATGGGAACGGAAAGACGCCAGATTGTATCCGGCGTGGCAGAGGATTTCACACCGGAGGAAATGGTCGGAAAGAAGGTCATCGTGGTTGCTAACCTGAAGCCGCGTAAGCTGAGAGGTCTGGAATCGAAAGGTATGCTGCTGTTTGCGGACAACGGCAAGCGCTGTGAGATTGTAACAACAGAAGCACCGGACGGTGAAGTGGTAAGCTAAGTTAAAGATGAGCCGAAGCCGATCTGAAGTTGAAATAAAGCTGAGCTGAGAAGTTGAGGCGGAATTAAATCAAAGCTGTGATGAACAGAGCCTGTGACATACAAGAAGGATTTGTCTCGGGTGCTTGATGGTAAATGAGGTTTCCCTTATCGCTTGGATCAGAGGTAAATTTGACTGAGGACGGAATGAAAAGTTGACAGAATCAAGATATTTTGAGATTTTGTCAACTTTTTTTCTTTCAGAACCCGTGAAAGTGGATCTAAACAGTCTGAAATGCTGTCAAGCGTGACAGATGCTAATCATTTTGTCCATTCAGTCAATAAAAAAGGCAAAAAACGTTGGCAGAATTGGTATTTTTCAAGGATTTTATCAAGGATGGCAATCGTGTGGCGAATCTATTTAAGGATTTTATAAAAGCGTTGCTTTAAGCAGATGAAAGAAGTTTTCTGATAGTGTTGTATTTTTACAGAAAAAATTTCTGTAAGTTATTAGTTTAGGTAGGAAATCTAAGCAGATGGGTATTTATTATATCGTTGTATTCGATTTTTAGGAGGTACACTTATGGCAATTTTATATTTTTCAGATGTGTTGAAAAAGGTTGGGATTGATCCGGCAAAAGTGAAATTGATTCGCCATGCAATTAAAGGTGCGGAATGCAAGCCATGTTATGAAAAGGGGTTTCTGTGGGAATACACGCGCGTACAGAAGAAGAGCTTTGCAAAGGGATATGACTATTGGGCTGTCTTTATCGGAGATGCAGGAACGCAGGCGAGATTTTACGGTTTGTATAGGAGCAACGGTTTTGTACCGGCAGAGCCTGAATTGATGCCGGCAGAGTTTCCTTATCCGGATTGGTTCACCGGAGAAAAGGCTTATTTTAATTTAGAACCGGTTCCTTTATTGCAGGAATATGAAGAACGATTGATTATTGAATGGGGAACATCAACACAATCATGGCATCAAAAAGGAACTGTAGAAAAACCGGTGTTGTCAATCCAGGAACGACCGGTAGATGCTTTTTGTGGTTATGAAAATCTGATTCTTTCATTTGACCGGTTGAAACAGATTGTTGAAAATCAACCGGTTTATGAGGCATGGCACACTGCATTGAAATCTGTAAAAGCAGTATATCTGATTGTTGATATGGTATCCGGACAGCAGTATGTGGGTTCGGCTTACGGTAATGATGGACTTTTAGGAAGATGGACAGAGTACATAAAGACAAAACATGGCGGAAATAAGATGATGAGAAAACTCCTTCAAGACGACCCTGAACGATATCATGCTTTTCAGTTTTCTATTTTACAAGTTTTGCCAAAGACCGTTACACCGGACGAGGCATTGCAGTGTGAGATGCTTTATAAGCAAAAATTGTTAACAAGAGAATTCGGTCTGAATGAAAATTAGTAAAGGAAAAATTTATGAAAACATATGCTTTCCGTATGAGACGCGGACAGGATCTGCTTCTGACGATAGAGGAGTTTTGCAGAGAAAAGAATATTGAAGCCGGTGTGATGCTCAGCGGTGTCGGCTGTGTTACCGGAGCCAGAGTGCGCGATGCAGGCGGCGAAAACGTCAGGGAAATCAATGCACCGCTGGAAATCGTATCCTTAAACGGAACCGTATCAAAGGCGCGGTGTCATCTTCACGCTGCTTTTTCCGGGGAGGATCTCAGTACCATCGGAGGTCATTTAATGGAGGGCTGTATCGTCAATACCACCTGTGAAGCTGTCATCGGCGAACTGGATGGAATTCGCTTCGGTACGGAATTTGATGAAGAAACCGGATATGATGAACTGGTAATCGAGCAGTCTGCAAGAGAGTGACGGCTTGTGCAGCCGAAGTGATTATTAAAGATTTATATCGGAAAGGAGAACTTATGTTATTCGATTCACATACACATTTGAACAACGAGGGATATACGCCGCAGGAACGGCAGGCGCTGATTGAGGAAATTGCAGCATCTGATGTTTCCTATGTTATGGATGTGGGGTTTGATCTTGCAAGTTCGAAAATGGCGGCAGAACATGCCGAGGCAAATGAATGGTGTTATGCGGCAGTCGGAGTGCACCCTCATGATGCGAAGAGTATGGATGATATGGTACTGACATTGATTTGCGGTCTGGCAAAGAAAGATAAGGTGCAGGCAATCGGTGAAATCGGACTGGACTTTCATTATGATTTTTCCGACAGAGAGGATCAGCGCTATTGGTTTCGCCGGCAGATTCAGCTTGCCAATGAGCTGAAAATGCCTATTGTGATTCACAGCAGAGAAGCAGAACAGGAAACGATGAATATTCTCAAGGAAGAAGGCGCTTTTTCAGCGGAACGGGCGTCTTGGTTTCCGAAACGAAAAGGTTCGAATGGTGAAGAACTTCCTGACTGCCGTGTTCTGCTGCACTGCTTTTCCGGAAGCAAAGAACTGGCAAAACAGTATGTGAAGCTGGGCGCAACACTTTCCGTATGTGGTCCGGTAACTTTCAAAAACAACCGGAAAACACAGGAGGTTGTCAGAGAAATTCCCATTGAGTTTCTTCTGGTGGAGACAGATGCGCCGTATCTGACACCGGAGCCGTTCCGCGGAAGAAAAAACAAGTCGCCTTATGTGGAGCATACGGCAAGAAGAGTTGCGGTGCTGAAAGGGATTTCTTATGAAGAGGCGGCGCGCATAACCTGCGAAAATGCGAAAAGATTTTTTGGTATAGATGGGAATAGATAGGATCAGAGAAAAATATATAAACGAACATTGCCGGATGTCTGCCAAAGACCGTCCGGCTGTTTTTGTATGAGCAAAACTCTGTATCAGATGCCTATTTGTTTTATACAAGGATTCCTGTGAAAGATTTTCACCTCGACACAAGGTTTCGACAGCATATCTCATTTTCTATGTGGTACGCTGTCTTTATCAAAGGAAAAAAGGGGATAAAATTATGGAATTTGTAGGGAATCAAATCAATGTGAAGACAGTTCTCGCTACGCTTTCGGCGGCTTTTTTTATTGGGAGAATCAACCTGTTCGGCGGAACTTTTCCGGCTGCCTGCGCGCTGATAACAGTGATGGCGGCAGTCTCTACCGTGTATATTTATCTGGTGCCTGTGATGGCGGCGGGAATGCTGACTTACAGCGGGCAGGGGTTGGATTTTTACGGAGATATGGCGGCAATGATTTTCTGCGGCGTGTTTTTTCTGTTTTTTCACAGACAGAAATTCAACATTAATCAGAGAACTGCAGTTGCCTGCGCTGCGGTAATCTTGTTTAACTGTCTGTTTTATGCAGGCGGGCATATTCTCTATCTGCTGAGCCTGAAGACTCTGGTGAAAGAGGCCGCTGCGGTGATTGTGTATATCAGGGTTTTTAATACCGTTGCAAAAGTGCTGTTTGTGGGAAAAAGCCCTGCGGCTGTTTCTGAAGAAAAAGTGTCCCTTGCACTGATGATTACTGTAGTTTCGATAATCGGATCAATAGGTGCGGATATTGTGGTTTCGTCCCTTTGGATTTTGTCGGTGCTCACGGTGCAGTATTGCCGGGGTCTGCAGCCTGCGATGGCTCTGTCTGCTGTGATTGCGGTTTTTTCCCGATGTCAGAACGGAAGCAGCGCGCATCTTGAGTTTTTCACAGGGATTATGGCGGCGCTTCTGATCGGCTGGTTTCTTGCTGCGCTGACTGACGGCAGATACAGAAAGACCGTGCTCGCTTTGTCTATGTTTTCCGTTCTGGTATCTTTTGCGGGGGAACAGATTTACGGAGCTGCGGCTGCCTCGGCTGTTTTCATCGCCGTTCCGGCGGGATTTCTTGTGAAATTCTGGTGTGTGGCAGAAGAGCGCCTGATGCCGGAGTCCGCCAGCGATTTTGATTTAAAGCTGCGGCTTGTAAAAGGGGATTTGATGAAAAAGCGGCAGGCATTTTCTGCACTGGCAAAGCTTTACGGTGAGGGGATGGAAAGTCGGCAGATTATTTCATATCAGTTTGCAGGTCTTGCGAGAACGGTGGAGCGTATGATTTGTGATTTAGGAGGGAAAGGTGATATCTCGCGGAAACAGGAGCTGCCGCCGATTCCGATAGGCGCGGCTTCTTATGCATTTTCGGCGGTGTCCGGTGACAGCTGTCTGTCTTTTTCCTTTGGAAAAAACAAGCAGGCTATGATGATTAGTGACGGTATGGGAAAGGGAAGCCGTGCAGCAGCGGAAAGCCGTCTGGTTGTAGAAACTATGTCGGAACTTCTGAAAGCAGGCTTTGATGTGGATTTGGCGATGAAAACAGTCAACGCTATTCTGATGACCGGAAACTGCACAGATATGTTTGCAACTCTGGATCTGGCTGTGATACATAAAGACACCGGCAGAGCGCATATTTTTAAGATGGGCGCAGCATCTACTTTTGTAAAACACGACGGAAAAGTTTCTATGCTGAAAAAACCGGCTCTTCCCGCGGGAATTCTCAGCGGTATGAAATTGGAGTATATTGATGTCAAGCTGCATAAAGGGGATATTCTGGTTATGGTATCTGACGGCATTACCGACTGCGACAGAAATGATCCGGGCTGTCTGTGGCTGCGGAAGCGTCTGCTTGAAATAGGAAGCCGCGATCCCGAAACAGTGGCGGAGCTGATTGTGAATAAGGCGGCGGAAAAATACGGAATCCGGGAGCGAGATGATTTGACGGTGATGGTGGCGGCGCTGTAAAAAAGAGATAATGGCGGCAGTGCTGTAAAAAGAGATGTTTGTAATCCGTTTTGACTGCACCGCCGGCTGTTTTGTCTGCATTGCAGGCTATTTTTGCCTGCGGCTTTTCAATCTCTGCCGTTTAGGGTATAATATTATTGTTATGGTAGAGAAAAAGATTTTGGATACAATTTTACAGCACCGGCTGATAAAGCCGAGCGGACACATCGTTTTGGGTCTTTCCGGAGGCCCTGATTCGGTGTGTCTTTTTCATGTTCTGCTGGGCTTGTCGGAAAAGTACGGCTGGGCCATTCATCCGGTTCACATCAATCATAAACTGCGCGATAAGGCGGCGGATGCGGATCAGCATTATACAGAAGAATTATGTAAAAAGGCAGGGTGCCCTTGCAGGACAATCGTCTGTGACTGCAGAGCTTTGGCAGAGCGGGAAAAAATCACATCTGAAGAAGCGGGAAGGAAAGTCCGTTACGAAGCATTTTCTCAGATGGCAGAGGAGCTAAAGGCGCAGGGAATTCCGGAGGATAAAATCTGTATTGCAACAGCGCATAATGCGGACGATCAGGCAGAGACAATTCTGTTCAGACTGCTGCGGGGAACAGGTATCGACGGACTTTCGGGAATCAGATACCGAAGAACCGACGGCAGAGGAACCCCGGTTGTCAGACCGCTGCTTTCGGTAACGCGGGAGGAAATTCTGGAGTATTGCAGAGTCCAAAACCTGAACCCCTGCATAGACGAAACCAACGGACAGACGCTTTATACCAGAAACAAGATTCGCCTTGAGCTGATTCCTTATCTGGAACAGGAATACAACCCGTCTGTAAAGGATACAATGATAAGGTTGGGAAGAGCTGCGGCAGAAGACAGTGCTTTCCTGAAGGAACAGGCAGAAAAGGCCTATGAAGAAATGGTGCTTGCGCGCACGCCTTCCGAAATCCTGCTCAGCGGAGAGAAACTTCGAAGATGCCATAAAGCCATCCGCCGCCGCGTGCTGTTTCGCGCATTTTGCGAACTGGGGCAGGCGGAGGACATTACAGCGGCGCAGTTTGAAAACTGTGAGACAATTGTGTTTCATCGGAAGCCGTCTGCAAGGTGCGATCTTTCTAAAGGACTGTATCTTGCCCGGGTTTACGAAAATGTAAAGGCGGGGATATATTCGAAAGACTTCAGCCGTGAAAAAACGCAGGCGGGCGAAGGTGCCGAAGCAGAGGCAGACAGTGCAGAGTTTACGAAAAAACAGTATGACAGATCTTTTGAAAAAACACCGGACCGCGGAAAGCGGCAGACTGCTCATACCGTTTTGCGTCCGTATACGGAAGGTTCTTTACCGGAACTTCGAATCAGCACCGCAAGTCTTGAAGAATACCGCGGTAAACCGCCTGAAGCATCAGTCTTTGCAGTCTTTGACAGAGAGCTTCTTGCAGAGGCTTTCGGTGAGGATTTCAAAGAGCGCCTGCATTTAGGATTTCGCGAAAGCGGTGATTTTATCCATATGGATGCAGAGCACAGAAAAAAAATACAGGACTATTTCGTCGATACCAAAGTACCCAGAGAAAAAAGGAATGACATACCGCTTCTTAAAATCGGAAGAGAGGTACTCTGGATTCTGCCTGTTTTGAACCGGGGACGATTCACTGCAAAATACAGGCTGTGCCGGGACACAAAAAATGTGATTTGTATTGAAATAATTTGTTGAATATGATAAAATTATTAGACTGTTTTGTTAAGAAAAAACAAATTTCTTCAGAAAATTGACAATACATTAAATGGGAGGAGTATAACCAAAGTGAAAAAATTCGCAAAGAATATCAGTATCTATTTAGTTATTTTTGCACTGGTACTCGCGGCAGCTTTTTTCTATAAAGACGGAGGCGGCGGTGAGTATAAACAGGTTCATTTTTCAACCCTGGTAGAACACCTGGAAAAACAGCAGGTCAGTGAGATTGAAATTGAAGAAAGCAAAATTACGGCAAAAATCGGCAAGGATAAATACATTTATACCTTTGCTTCCAGTCTGTCCGATATCGACTGGCTGGGCGACACCTATATCTATCCGCAGGCACAGGAGAAAATTCTGGATTATAAAGGCGGACCGAAACCGTCTTCAGGTTCGGTGATTTTGAATCTGCTGCCTACCATTATTATGGTTGTGGCGCTGGGCTTCCTGTTTTATCTGATGATGAATCAGGGCGGAAACGGCAAGGCGTTTTCCTTCGGTAAAAGTAAGGCGCGGCTTTACAAAGGCGAGGGGAAGAAAATCACTTTTGCCGATGTGGCAGGTCTTGACGAAGAGAAAGAGGAACTTGCGGAGGTTGTTGATTTCCTTAAAGATCCGAGAAAATACAACGATGTCGGCGCGAGAATCCCGAAAGGCATTCTGCTTGTGGGCCCTCCGGGAACAGGTAAAACCTATGTATCGAGAGCAACAGCAGGCGAAGCGGGCGTTCCTTTCTTCACCATCAGCGGTTCCGACTTTGTGGAAATGTTTGTCGGCGTAGGTGCGTCCCGTGTCCGCGACCTTTTCGATCAGGCGAAAAAGAATGCGCCTTGTATCGTATTTATCGATGAAATCGATGCAGTGGGCCGTAAGAGAGGCGCAGGTCTCGGCGGAGGAAATGACGAGCGTGAACAGACTTTGAACCAGCTCCTTGTAGAAATGGACGGTTTCGGCGAAAATTCGGGCATTATCATTTTAGCTGCGACAAACAGACCTGATGTTCTGGACCCTGCGCTGCTCAGACCGGGCAGATTTGACAGACAGGTTGTAATCGGCGTTCCGGACATTAAGGGCAGAGAAGAAATCATCAAAGTGCATTCCAAGAACAAGCCGCTGTCAGATGAAGTTTCACCTAAGATTCTGGCAAGACGCACACCGGGATTTACCCCGGCGGATATTGAAAACCTGCTTAACGAAGCAGCGCTGATTACAGCAAGAAGAAACGGCCGTAAAATCAGAATGGCGGAAATTGAAGAAGCCGCAACCAAGGTTATGGCAGGTCCTGCAAAGAAGAGCAGAGTAGTCAGCGAAGAAGAACGGAAACTGACTGCATATCACGAGGCGGGCCACGCGGTTGTAATGCGCAGTCTGCCGAAGTCGGACCCTGTACATCAGATTACGATTATTCCAAGAGGCGGGGCAGGCGGTTTCACCATGTCCCTTCCTGAAAAAGATAAAGCATACGAAACCAAAAAGGGTATGCTTAACGCTATTAAGCATCTGCTGGGCGGCCGTGTTGCCGAACAGCTGACATTAGATGACATCAGTACAGGCGCAAGCAATGATATTATGCGGGCGACAGAAATCGCAAGAGGTATGGTGACCAAGTACGGCTTCAGCGAAAAAATCGGACCGGTTAATTACAGCGATTCCGATGAAGTGTTCTTAGGCAAGGATTTCTCTACCAGAAAGAACTTTTCCGAAGGCGTAGCGGCAGAAATCGACCACGAGGTGAAAGCTATTATCGAAGACGCTTATGCCGAAACCGTGAAGATTCTGGAAGAGAATATGGATAAGCTGGAACGGGTTGCACAGGCGCTGCTGGAAGTGGAAACCTTAGACGGAGAACAGTTCGAAGCGCTGTATACCGGAGAAGTCGATGCGGAAGGCCTTGCGCAGCAGGTTAGAGAAAAAGACGAAGAAATCCGGAAAATCAATGCGGAGGAAGCGGCAGAATACGAGAGAATCCGTAAAGAAGAGGAAGAAAAACTGGCAGAAGAGCTTGCCAAGTATGACACAGATTATCTTGATGACGACGGAGACGAAACCGCAGAGGAAACGGCGGAAGCTGAAAGCGGCGCTGAGGAAAAAGACGGCGCCGGCGCAGAATCCGATGATACCGGCGTACAGCAGGAAGCGGCAGAAGAAGCTGCCGAATCCGATTCCGAGGAAGGTAAAAATCACACTGAGAGCGGAGAGGGAAAATAAGCTGTTGGTGAAGATAACCGAGAAGGAAGAAGAATAGAGGTAATTTATGAAAATAACTGTAAATGATTGTTTGAGTTTGGAGGCATTCAGCCCCAGCATTCTTGCAGCAGGTAAAAGAAACATCGGAAACCGGGTCCGCAGCGTCTCTGTGATGGACGCGGTGGATGCAGAAACTGCGGTTAAGAATAACGGGGTCAGAGAGCAGATTGTTCTGACATCATTTTACGGAATGCACGGCAAGGAAAAGCTGCAGTGTGAAGTAGTGAAAGGTTTGGCGAAAGAAGACGTCAGCGCTCTGGTAATTTTCCATGTGGAAAGGGGCCTTACCGGAACGGACAGCGAAGTTATTGAAACTGCCGAGGCAGTGGGACTTCCCCTGATTGTAATTCCGAAAAACAACAAGGCGGAGTATTCCGACGCGATTGAGCAGATTATGGATAAACTGCTGTACGGAGATAATTTTAAGAACAGCCTGATTAACAATACGATTTATCATCTGCTGAACTTTGAAAAGCATAAGACTTTCCAGGCGGCTCTTCGTGAGGCTGCGGTCAGCAATGATTTTCAGGTGGTGCTTCTTTCCAAGGATTTTAACCCGATTCTTTCTATCGAAACCCGGCAGCGTACAACCATTGCCGATGCAATCCGTCTCGGAAAAGAAAGAGATGTGGAAAAAGCCGGCATCTATACTTTTATCGATGTGAACGGCGTGCTGACTTATTGGGGTCCTATTACCATCAATAAAGAAAAGTATTTTCTGTTTATTGTGGATAATGAAGATAATTATTCCGCAGGTGAAATTACCAAACTGGCGGAGATTATTGAACTTGCTATGGGTATGTGGAAGTATACACCGGAGCGGGATGTGCGGGCGGAGCTGATTAAGGCTTTAATCCGCGGCAATAAATCTCTGGCTTATTCTCTGAAAGATGAGATGGAAATTCAGGCAGAGAGCATTATCAGTGTGTTCTATGCAAAAGGCATCGAGACCAATCAGGGAAATTCGGTAATCAGTGATTTTGAGAAGAAAGAAGGATTCGAAGTTCTCAGAATTACCGAGGGTGAGGAAACCTACGGCATGGTGATGAAAACAGAAGAAGGCCGTGCCGATGAAGATGTTTCCGAAAAGGCCAGCTGTCTGCGTCTTTTCGAAAAGCTGAAGGAAGGCAGCAAGACGGTGAGAATCTTCCATGCCACCGGGATTGACGGAATCGAAGGCGCAGGAGATGCGTTCAGATTAATCAGTGAAACATGGACCTTTGTAGAAAGTGTATTTCCGTATAAGCGGGTATTTACAAAGTATGAACTTGCGCTGGTGTCAAACTGCATCAATTTACAGGTGCAGGGCGGCTATCTGAAAAAGAATTATATGGATTTACTGGAACCTTTCAGAAAAGAAATGGGTGAGAATAAAGCAAAGCAGCTTTTGGAGACTTTGGAGACATTCGTTTTGGATGCCGGTATGAACAGCGGAAAAACCTCTGAGTTTATGGGGATTCATACCAATACGGTGCAGTACAGACTGAAGCGGATCAACGAAGTTTTGGGCGCAGAAATCACCGGAAACCGTGTAATTCCGGGATTGACTATGGCCCTTGCTCTGAAGCGTCTGGACAGAGTTGTAAAATAGAAGAACTAAACGGATTGCTTTTGATGATCGAAAAATAATGGAGTGCTTGAAAGATGATGAAGTTGTTTGAGGAGCGACAGAGCGTCTGAAGGATAATGAAATTGTTTGAAGAACAACGAGGTTCTTGAAAGGCAATGAAGTGTCTGAAAGCCAATGAAGTGTTTGAAGCCCGATGAAATGTCTGACAACCGGTATACCCCGGCTGTTCGGATTTGAGGAATTCGAACAATTTGAGAAATTTGAAGCAGTTGAAGCAGTTCGAAAACGAAGGAGAATCAAAGAATGTTATTAGCTTTTGATGTTGGTAACAGTAACATCGTACTTGGAGTATTCAAAGACGGAAACTTAATTACCAACTGGAGAATCAAGACCGATACCGATAAGAGCGCAGACGAATACGGCATGATTGTGAATCAGCTGTTTAAGTACGAAGGATTGAAAACTTCTGATATTAAAGATGTGATTATTTCCACTGTAGTGCCTTCTGTGCTTTACACATTGCAGCATCTTTCAATGAAATATTTTAACTGTCGGGCCATTACCGTGGAATCCGGCGTAAAAACCGGGCTTATCGTCAAATACGACAATCCGAAGCAGGTGGGTGCAGACCGTATTGTAAATGCGGTAGCTGCGGTACATAAATACGGCGGACCGTTGATCGTAATTGATTTCGGAACAGCCACCACCTTCTGCGCTATTACGGAAAAGGCAGAGTACCTTGGCGGAACCATTGCGCCGGGTCTTAAAATCTCTTCCGAAGCGCTGTTTGAAAAGACTTCCAAACTGCCGAAGGTAGAACTGGAAGAGCCGGGACACACGATATGCAGAAATACCATTCAGAGTATGCAGTCCGGTCTGGTTTACGGTCATATGGGTATTGTAGACTATATCGTGAAAATGATGAAAAAAGAGTTGGAAGCAATGACTGAATCGGGAAAACCTGTAACCGTGGTTGCGACCGGCGGACTTTCCACACTCATTGACGGCGGCGTAGACTGTATTGATTATGTGGACAAGCTGCTGACTCTGGAAGGTCTTGAAATCATCTATCAGAAGAATAAAAAAACGGCAAAGCCGTGCAAAGGAAAAAAAGTAAATGAATAAAGTGCTGAAAATAGGAAATGTAATACTGGACAATCCTTTTTTTCTGGCGCCTCTTGCAGGAATTACAGACGCTCCCACTCGCAGAATCTGTCGCGAGATGGGAGCGGCTTTGGTATATTCCGAAATGGTAAGCGGAAAGGGATTGTATTATAAACAGGAAAAAACGAAGAATCTTCTCCATATTGATCCGGCAGAAAAGCCTGTGGCATTTCAGGTGTTTGGCAGCGAGCCGGAAATTCTGGCTTTTACCGCCCGGGAGCTGGATGGATATGAGAATGCGATTTTGGATATCAATATGGGCTGTCCCGTTCCGAAAATTGTAAAAAACGGGGAGGGGTCGGCTCTTTTGAAACGGCTTGATCTTGTGTATGATTTAATTTCGGCTATGACTGCGAATACGAAAAAGCCGGTGACGGCGAAAATCCGAATCGGCTTCGACGCATCATCTGTTAATGCGGTAGAAACAGCGAAAGCCGTAGAAGCCGGCGGCGCAGCCGCCGTTGCGGTTCACGGCAGAACACGCGAGCAGTATTACAGCGGCAAAGCCGACTGGTCCCAAATCGCTGCTGTAAAACAGGCGGTTTCGATTCCGGTTATCGGAAACGGGGATGTGACGGACGGACAGTCCGCTATGGCTATTATGGAGCAGACAGGCTGTGATTTTGTGATGATCGGCCGCGGCGCCCTGGGAAATCCGTGGATTTTCCGCCAGGCAGTATCTGCCTGGCGGGGCGAAGACGCCCCGGCGCCGCCGACCTTAGAAGAGCGGAAAGCCGTAATGAAACGCCATTTCCGCGATATGTCCGCCCTGAAAGGCGACTATGTCGCTGTCCGTGAAATGCGCAAGCATGTAGGCTGGTATCTGAAAGGCCAGCCCGGCAGCGCAGCCTTCCGTGGCAGAGTCAACCAAATTGACGACGCCGAAGCCCTGGTTCAAGCCATCGACGAAATCGGAAAATAGTACATCGTTATTTCAAGCCGAAAAGTCGCTTTAACTTGAAAAATATCTTGTTTCAAGCCGAAAAGTCGATTTATTTTGAAATATGGCCCGCTTCGAGCCGATATGCCACATGATCCTGAAATGTATCCTTAATGTGGCAAGTTGTAAAGAGTAAAAAGTCTAAAGTACCGTAAAAAGCTGTTTTTTCGAGGAATTGTGGCAGAGTATCAGGATTATTCCGTTCTTTGGAAGAACCATTTTAAATTATATAATAATATAGTTTGTTAGAATCGGGCAGAAAAACATTCTTTTGATAGAATAAATTGGATGTATTGGAATTATTTTCGATTCAAACATGACACAAACAGCGATATTCTTTTTAAAATGTGGCATCTGTCAAGGTTTATTATTTTGCTTTTGCCACAATTCATCGAAATTTAGTATCATTGTGGTAACTTGGCATTTCGATTCAATATAGTCCGCGAATGTTTCAATCCAATATAGTCTGTGAGCATTTCGGATAGATAATTACAGTCTGAATTATTCTGATTTAGCAGCGTGCCTGCATATTCCGGGCAATCTGAGTGCTGTTTCCGATTTTAACTGAATGGTAATTCC
>CALBGO010000029.1 GCA_937894585.1 uncultured Eubacterium sp. | reverse complement strand
TGACCTACCGCAGTTCAGATTTCGCTTTCAGCTCATCTTCACTGGGTTAGGGCATTTCACAGTCGCTTTCGACTGCTCTGCTCTCGGCAAAGCCTCGGCAGTCGCAGGAAAGCTTTGCGTTTGACCTACCGCAGTTCAGATTTCGCTTTCAGCTCATCTTCACTGGGTTAGGGCATAAATAAACGCCTCTTCTGCCGACTTATAAATCGCAAAAGAGACGAAAACTTTCTACATTATATATACATGTATTCTATAGCTTCCGCGGTACCACTCTTTTTGACATATGAATCATATGCCCTCTCGTTTTTCTCTGCTCGGGGGTGAGACATCATAAAGGATCTGCAGCTTTTCACCTGCCAGCTGCTCTCTGTAAGCATCCTGTTTTATGATTTATTCCCGTCATGGCAGAATATTTGTTGCTATGCTACTAATATATAGGATTATAGTTAAATTGTCAACTAAAAATTGTTATCCTTACAAACGTTTTTTGATTTTTTTTGTGAACATAAACAAAAAGTGTTGACATTTTTTTATGTCGGGATATAATAAATATGTAAGCGGAAAGTTCCGCGTGCGATTCTTATGAAAAGGAGAGAAAGAATGAAATTGACAGGATCACAAGTAGTGGCAGAAGTGCTTCTTGACCACGGTGTTGATACAGTATTCGGATATCCGGGCGGAACTGCACTGAATATCTATGACGAACTCTATAAATACAGCGGCAGGATCAAGCATGTACTGACCGCGCACGAACAGGGTGCTGCTCACGCTGCTGACGGATATGCAAGAGCAACCGGTAAAACCGGCGTTGTATTTTCCACCAGCGGACCGGGTGCAACCAATTTGGTTACCGGTATTGCTACAGCATTTATGGATAGTATTCCGATGGTTGCCATTACGGCCAATGTTCCGGACCCTCTGATTGGCAGAGATGCCTTTCAGGAAATATGTATCACAGGGGTAACACTTCCGATTACAAAGCATAACTTTTTTGTAAACCGGATTGAAGATCTTGAACCTGCGTTAAGAGAAGCGTTCAGGATTGCAAACAGCGGAAGAAAGGGTCCTGTCCTGGTGGATATTACAAAAGATGTAACTGCTGCCAGTATTGAATATACCAATAAATCGCCCGCTGAACTGAGTAAGCTTCCGTCTATGGAGAGAGAAGATATTTCTGCTATTGTAAAGATGATTAACAGCGCGGAGAAACCGGTAGCTTATGTAGGAGGCGGTGTTGCTGCATCTGATGCTTCGGAGGAACTTCTGACACTTTTGGAGAAAGCAGATATTCCGGCAGCGTATACCTTGATGGCAGCCGGTGTGATTGGCTATGACAATGAACATAATCTGGGACTTGTGGGTATGCACGGAAGTGTAGCCGCAAACAGAGCGATGGATCAGGCAGATCTGATTATTGCGCTCGGCGCAAGATTTTCTGATCGTGTGGCACTGAATCCGGAAAAGTTCGGAAGAAAAGCAAAAATTGTACAGATTGACATCGATAAGAGCGAGATCAGCAAGAATGTAGCCGTAGATAAGAACTGTGTAGGCGATGTGAAAGAGTTTCTGCAAAGAGCGCTACCATACATAGAAGAAAAGAAGCATCCGGAATGGCATGAGAGAGTAGAAGGCTGGAGAAGTAAAGAAAGAGTGGTAAGAACGACAGACTGCAGGCTGCACCCATATGATATTATTTCAAAGACATGTGATATGACAGATGAGAACACTATCTATGTTACCGATGTGGGACAGCATCAGATGTGGGCTGCTCAGTTTATCAGACATAATAAGACCAAGAAGTTTATCACAAGCGGCGGCCTTGGAACGATGGGCTTTGGATACGGCGCTGCAATCGGTGCAAAGATGGGATGTCCGAATGACAGAGTTATTCATATCACCGGCGACGGATCATTCCATATGAACCTGAACGAAGCATGTACCGCGGTGAGTCAGAAGCTGCCGATTATCACGATTATTATGAATAACAGGGTGCTGGGAATGGTTTACCAGTGGCAGACAATTTTCTACGATAAACGGTATTCCAATACTACACCAGAAAGAAAAACCGACTTTGTTAAATTAGCAGAGGCTTTCGGCGCAGAGGGCTACCGTGCGGAAACACCGGAAGAATTTGAAGCCGCTATGGAAAAGGCGCTCAAAGCTGAAGGTCCTGTTTGGATCGACTGTATGATTTCCAGAGAAGAACGGGTACTGCCGATGATTCCGGCCAATAAATCCGTTGAAGATATGATTATTGACTAAGGAGGGCCGTTATGAGCAAGAAATCGCTAAAAAAAGAGATTGTCAGCGTTCTCGTTCTGAATCAGGCCAATGTACTGACGCGAGTTGTCAGCCTGTTCGGCAGAAGAGGATTCAATATCGATTCACTGACTGTATCCGCAACCAATGATCCTGCGCTGTCCCGCATTACGATTGCATTCAGCGCAACAGAGCAGTCTCTGCAGCAGATTATTACGCAGACAGAAAAGCTTGAGGTTGTGAAAGATATTTTTGTACTGAATGATGAATTCAGTTTGTACAGAGAGCTGCTGCTTCTGAAAATCAAAGCAGGTGCGGATCAGAGAGCAGGTGTTAAGCAGATTGTCGATGTATACAGAGGTAAAATTGTAGACTTGTCAAGAGACAGTATGATTATCGAACTGACCGGCACACCACAGAAACTGGACGGCTTTATGGATGTTATTTCAGAATATAATGTGGTTGAAGTTTGCAGAACCGGTATTACAGGTATAGAAGGCAATACCAAATAAATATGATATTAAATTGAAAAGGAGATAGATTGAAATGATTAAGAAATATTATGACCAGGATTGTAATTTAGGATTATTGGACGGTAAAACCGTTGCTGTTATCGGTTTCGGAAGTCAGGGACATGCCCATGCGATGAACCTTGCTGAAAGCGGCGTGGATGTGGTTGTAGGTTTAAGACCGGGTTCCACTCACGAAGCAAAAGCAAAGGCTGCAGGTCTGAAGGTAATGGGAATTGAGGAAGCTGCAGAGGCAGGGGATCTGGTTATGATACTGACTCCTGATGAGCTTCAGGCAAAAATTTATTCCGAACAGATTGAAAAACATATGAAAGAGGGCAATGTACTGATGTTTGCCCACGGTTTCAATATTCACTATCAGCAGATTCAGCCGCAGAAGGATATCGATGTAATTATGGTTGCGCCGAAAGGACCGGGTCACACTGTAAGAAGTCAGTATGTTGAAGGGAAAGGTGTTCCTTCCCTGATTGCAGTTTATCAGGATGCTTCCGGCAAGGCAAAAGATTATGCTCTGGCATATGCTTCTGGAATTGGTGCGGGAAGAGCAGGCATCTTAGAAACCACCTTTAAAGAAGAAACAGAAACTGATTTATTCGGTGAACAGGCAGTTTTATGCGGCGGCGTATGCGAACTGATGAAAGCGGGATTCGATACATTGGTGGAAGCCGGCTATGAACCGGAAATGGCATACTTTGAATGTATCCATGAAATGAAGCTGATTGTTGATTTAATCAATACCGGCGGCTTTGATAAGATGAGATATTCCATTTCCAACACCGCTGAATACGGAGATTACAGAACAGGAAAGAGAATCATCACAGAAGATACCAGAAAAGAAATGAAGAAAGTTCTGGAAGAAATTCAGGACGGTACTTTCGCTACAGAATTTATTCAGGAATTTAATGCCGGCGGAAAAGCGAGATTCCTGGCAACCAGAAAGAGAGAAGCTTCTCATTTACTGTGCAAAGTAGGTCAGGAGCTGAGAGATATGATGAGCTGGCTGAAAAAATAACTGATTTTAATGTACATCAGAAATATAGAGTGTGCATATGACAAAATCAGAAATGAAAATCAAATTATAAAAATACGAGGTTACATATTATGACAAGAAGAAGTGACAATGTAACCCGCGGCGTAGAAAAGGCTCCGATGCGAAGCCTTTTTTATGCTATGGGTTATACGAAGGAAGAATTAGAGCGGCCTTTAATCGGTGTGGTTTCCGCCCACAGTGAAATTGTACCGGGGCATATTCATTTGGATAAAGTGACAGAAGCTGTGAAAGCCGGTGTCAGAATGGCAGGGGGAACGCCGATTATGGTGCCTGCGATTGGTGTCTGCGACGGAATTGCCATGGGACACATCGGTATGAAGTATTCTCTGGCAAGCAGAGAGCTGATTGCCGACAGTGTGGAAACTATGGCAAATGCTCATCAGTTTGACGGGTTGGTTCTGGTTCCCAACTGCGATAAAATCGTACCGGGTATGCTGATGGGTGCGCTGCGTATCAATATTCCGACTGTAGTCTGCTCCGGCGGTCCGATGATGAGCGGTCTTGTGGGCGGTGTGGAAACTTCCCTTTCCAAAATGTTCGAAGCAGTAGGGGCGCGCAAGGCGGATATTATTGATGATGCCGGACTTTTGGAATATGAACAGAATACCTGTCCGGGCTGCGGTTCTTGTTCCGGTATGTATACTGCCAACAGTATGAACTGTCTGTGTGAAGCTCTCGGGATTGCTCTTCCTGGAAACGGTACGGTTCCCGCAGTACACAGCGGCAGAATTATGATTGCAAAGCATGCCGGTATGGCGATTATGGATTTAGTGGAAAAAGATATTAAGGCAAGAGATATCGTAAATGAAAAGGCAATCAGAAATGCACTTGCCTGCGATATGGCTTTAGGCTGCTCTTCAAACAGTGTTCTGCATCTTCTTGCCATCGCTCACGAAGCGGGAGTGGAACTGAATCTGGAGTTATTTAACGAAATGAGCGCAAAGACTCCGAATCTGTGCCATTTGGCTCCTGCCGGCGGTACTCATATGCACGACCTGAATCATGCAGGCGGTGTGCAGGGAGTTCTTGCCGAATTAAATAAGAAAGGCTTGATTGACACAACCCTTCTGACTGCAAACGGCAAAACCGTAGGCGAGAATATTGAAGGAAAAGGTTCTTTAGACAGAGAAGCTATGCGGCCTTCCGATGATCCGTACAGCGAAACCGGCGGTCTTGCTATTCTTTGGGGCAACATTGCAAAAGACGGCTGTGTGGTAAAGAGAAGCGCTGTCGCTCCGGAAATGCTGAAACATAGCGGGCCTGCCAGAGTATTTGATTGTGAAGAGGAGGCCATTGAAGCTATTTACAACGGGAAAATTGTGGATGGTGATGTGGTGGTTATCCGTTACGAAGGTCCTAAAGGCGGTCCGGGTATGAGAGAAATGCTCAACCCGACCAGCGCGCTTGCAGGCATGGGACTGGATAAAACCGTGGCGCTGATTACTGACGGCAGATTCAGCGGCGCAAGCAGAGGCGCTTCCATCGGTCATGTATGTCCGGAAGCAGCAAGCGGCGGTGAAATCGGGCTGCTTGAAGAAGGTGATATCATCGAAATCGATATTCCTTCCTACAGCATCAGCGCAAAAGTCTCCGATGAAGAATTTGCAAAGCGAAGAGAAAACTATGTACCGAGAGAGCCGAACATCAAGAGCGGCTGGCTTTACAGATACTCCAAATTAGTAGCTCCGTCCAATAAAGGCGCAGTGATGGAAGACCTAACCTGATTTTTCAAGGTGCGTAAGCACCGCAGAAAAATCAATGGTAGGTCCCCCGCGAGGAGTTCCCAAGAGCTCGAGCTGAAGGAGAAGAGCGATTGGAAGAACTCTACGGCGAGAGACCTAACCTTCAAGGTGCGTGAGTACCGCGGAAAAATCATTGGTAGGTCCCCCGCGAGGAGTTCCCAAGAACTCGAGCCGAAGGAGAAGAGTGATTGGAAGAACTCTACGGCGAGAGACCTAAGCTGAAAAGATGATTTGATATAGAAAGAAAGGAAAAACGCCCGATGTTGACATTAGAAACTTTTGAACAGGCAACAGAAGTAGTTAAAAATGTGGTGACTGCCACCAATCTTGTCTGCAGTGAATATCTCAGTGAGCAGACAGGCAACCGGGTTTATCTGAAACCGGAGAATATGCAGGTAACCGGTGCATATAAAATTCGCGGAGCTTATTATAAAATCAGCACTTTGACTGATGAAGAACGGGGACGAGGGCTGATTACCGCATCTGCAGGAAACCATGCGCAGGGAGTGGCTTACGCGGCAAAGGCTTACGGATGTAAAGCAGTCATTGTTATGCCGACCACTACGCCTCTGATGAAGGTGAACCGCACGAAAAGCTACGGTGCGGAAGTAGTGCTTTACGGAGATGTTTTTGACGAGGCATCTGCTCATGCACAGCAGTTGGCAGAGGAAAACGGCTATACATATATTCCGCCTTTTGATGACTTGGCCGTTGCGACGGGACAGGGCACCATCGCAATGGAAATCGTAAAAGAGCTTCCTCTCGTGGACTATATACTGGTTCCTGTAGGCGGAGGCGGTCTTGCAACCGGTGTTTCCACTTTGGCAAAGATGCTGAATCCGAAAATCAAAGTGATTGCAGTGGAGCCTGCCGGCGCAAACTGTCTGCAGGAATCTCTGAAAGCCGGAAAACCGGTAACACTGCCGGCTGTGAACACCATTGCAGACGGTACGGCGGTTAAAACACCGGGAACGAAGATTTTCCCGTATCTGCAGGAGAATATCGATGATGTCATCACGATTGAGGATGATGAACTGATTGTATCTTTCTTGGATATGGTGGAAAATCACAAAATGATTGTGGAAAACTCCGGACTTCTGACTGTGGCGGCTCTGAAACATCTGAATGTAAAAGGAAAGAAAGTTGTTTCTATCCTCAGCGGTGGCAATATGGATATTATCACGATGTCTTCCGTGGTGCAGCACGGTCTGATTCAGAGGGAAAGAATTTTTTCAGTTTCCACGCTGCTGCCTGATAAACCGGGCGAACTGGTTAATGTAGCTTCTATTATTGCAGGTCAGCAGGGCAATGTGATCAGACTGGATCATAATCAGTTTGTCAGCACCAACAGAAATGCGGCGGTAGAGCTGAAAATCACAATTGAAGCATTCGGTCCGGAACATAAGAAAAAAATTATAGATGCGTTAGTTGACGGCGGGTACGATCCGCAGGTCATCAGCGTCTTGATGTAAAAACTATATGAAACGGGAAGAAAAGAAAGCATATAGACGGCTAAAATCTCAAAAGCGCTTGTTTCATCAACTGATAGAATTTTAGATAGAAAAAGCCAAAAATGACACAAAGTTAATGCATATGCCTCTTTTGTGTCACTTTCTTAAAATCATAAATCGCAAAAATGACAGGTTGTTCTTAAAATCAATATAAACCTGTCATTTTTTATATCTATTGCCTTGCACCAGCTTCCTGATTTTTGATTTGATTCCATAATATAACAGGGGGCGTGGGAATATAATAAGCGCCTTTTTTGGTTTTTCTGACACATAAATTTAAAAAATCAAGGGCACTGAAAAACTCCCATTTTTTGAGTGGGAGTTTTTATATTTGCATT
>CALBGO010000028.1 GCA_937894585.1 uncultured Eubacterium sp. | reverse complement strand
AAGCTATCTAATTACCATAGAAGGCTAATTTACAGAAAAACTTTCACAGTCTCGTGCGGTGTAAAACAATTTCCCGTTGATAACGGGCGTTATGTTGTTTTCTTGTTTCATACAACGGATTTTTACGGAGAAGTGGTCTCCTCCGATGAAGGTGAAATGCGCTGGATCAACAGGGAACATCTGCCCGGTATAAAAACAGTCAGTGATTTTTCGGAGCTTCTTAAGGTTATACTTGATGAGAGCCTGAATGAATTTCAATATATAATCGAAGATAATAAATGGAAGGTTATCATAAAGTGATTAGTAAGCTTTATAATAACCTTCTTTTGCTGTGGTTCAGACTTCCGGCTCTTCTGCGGCGGTTGCCGTGACGGTGACGGTCTTTGAACTCTCTTTATAAGGGGAGTATTTGTTTTTTACTGTGTATTTTATCGTATATTTTCCTTCTTTTTCAAAGCAGTAATTCTGGGCGCGGGCATAGGTGTATACCTGATAGTCCTTTGCGCCCGGCTCTTTGATATGAACTTTGATTGCCGAGGTTCTTGAAGCAGACGGCTGTTTTGCGGTGACTCCGGAAACGGCGTCTGTATCGCCGACGGTCAGGGTGCGGCTCTTAGCTCCGGAAATGGTCGGTGCTTTCAAGTTATCGACTACTTTGATTTTTAAGGTTTTATAAGCGGTTTTGCTGTAAGGCGCTTTGACCGAATAGGTGACTTTGTAGGTTCCCAGCTTTTTTGTGGAGAAGGATGACTTGACATAGCCCTTCTTTTCGGCGGAATATCGGAGCACCTTGCTGACTTTAATGCGGTCTTTCAGGTTTTGGTTGGTCGCAGGGTCTTTTGCGCCGATATAGCCTTTCAGCTTGTAGTCGGTTCTGCCGTACTGCACATTCAGCGACTTGGTTTTAGAAACGGTGATCACCGGCTTCTTTATAATATGATACGGATTTTTCGGGTCCGGATCAGTCGGGTCCCAGTATTTGTATCTGGCGGTGGAGACCCTGGTGGCCTTCGGCTTGCCCAGCGGTCCCGGATTTTTACTGCGGTAAATGGTGACTTTGGTGCCGGCATCGCAGGTGTAATAAATCCATTTTGCATCTAAAACGGAAAGCCGCACACAGCCGTGTGATGCCCGCTGTCCAAGCTTGTTAAACTGGGAGGTCACCTGAGAGGCTTTGTCGTACCGTTTGGTGTAATATACAGAATGAAACAGGATATCGCCTGTGATATGAGTACAGTACTGTCCGTAGACATCGTTCATAAGCTCGCCCCAGTTCCACTTTCCCTGTGTATAAAAGGTACCGCGGGGTGTGGTTCCGTCAAGACCGGCAGAACACAGCATGGCGCGGATCGGTTTCCATCTGCCGTCCACTTTTTTATAGGCTGTAACCACATTCTGCTGCTCATTGACTTTCAGCCAGTATTTACCATTATAGGAAGCGGCGTCCGCCTCAGAAGTATAAAATGAAAGCATTGTAATCGTCAGCACAAGGATTAAACCTGTGCAGACTGCTTTTTTTCTTCTAATCATAATATCTCTTCCTCTCTCTTTTGATGAAGATAGTATACCACAAAACAGACTGTATAAATATTAAAAAACTGAAGAATTTCGTACTTTTTCAAGAAATTTTTTAACGGATATTGAAAGTCATGAGCAGCACCGTATTATATCCACAGATTTTCAACAAATTTGAGAGGATTGCTCTTTTAATTTATAAATATACACAATAAAGCGATATCGGGATAAAGTGATAAACAGAGAAAAAATATACAGAAACTGGAATGAATTTTCTGAAAAAAGAACTGAAAATGTGATAAAAATATGATTTTTGCTAAAAAAGTATGGCGCAAATTTCAAAATAAAGGTATAATATCAGTAAATAAAAAACCGGCGCGCATGATGAATAAATATATAAAATAAAGCATTAAAATACATCACGAGTGTAACGCTGCCGCAAGGTGCGGCAGCAAGAATATGATTATCATCGGCATCTTCGGATTTGCCGCCGGCAACAAGGGGAGACAGTATATCTTCTGTTTTGATTATTTCAATTTACAAACTTATAAAAGATTGGAGAGATTATTATGGCAGTGATTATTAATGGACGGGATTTGACCGTAGAAGAAGTGATTCGTGTCTGCCGCGGCGGTGAGAAAGTGGAAATCGCCCCTGACGCGAAAATCGCCGTAAACAAGGCGCGGGCATATATCGAGAAAAAGCTGGAGGACGGAGCGGTTATTTACGGACTGACAACAGGTTTTGGTAAATTTGCCAATGTTCGTATTTCAAAAGAGGAAACTGCCCGGCTGCAGAAGAATCTGATTATCAGTCATACATGTACATTCGGAGAAGCCTATCCGAGAGAATATGTCAGAGCGGCAATGCTGCTTCGCTGTAATGCACTGGCAAGGGGGAATTCAGGTATCAGGCTGTCCACGATTCAGACTTTGCTGGATATGCTTAATGCAGGAATTCATCCGGTTGTTCCAAGAAAAGGCTCGCTGGGCGCTTCGGGCGATTTGGCGCCTCTTTCTCAGATTGCGCTTGGGCTGATTGGTCTTGGAAAAGCCGAATATCAAGGTGAAATTGTGGATACAAAAGCGGCCATGGATGCTGAGGGCATTGTACCTGTAGAGCTGGCGGCAAAGGAAGGTCTGGCTCTGAATAATGGCACACAGATGATGACCGCAGTCGGAGTCAATGTTTTATGGGATGCTTTGAAACTTCTGAAGGTAGCGGATCTTGCAACTGCAATGACTGCGGAGGCACTGCACGGTATTACGAAAGCATATGACCATAAAGTCCAGGATCTTCGAGGTCATCAGGGCCAAAAAGTTGTTGCCGAAAATCTGTTGAATTTGCTTGCAGGCAGCAAAAATGCCCTGGAGGTTCAGGAAGATAAAGTGCAGGATCCGTATTCTTTGAGATGCATTCCGCAGATTCACGGAGCATCCAGAGATGCAATTCAGTATGTCTATGAGGCTGTTTCCCGGGAAATCAATGCTGTGACGGATAATCCTATCGTATTTCCTGATGAAGATGAGGTTATTTCCGGAGGCAACTTCCACGGACAGCCGATGGCTCTCGCCTTTGACTTTATGAAGATGGCGATTTCCGAACTTGCCGATGTATCTGAACGCCGTGCGGAACGGCTGATCAATCCGGCTCTCTCCGAGGGACTTCCGGGATTTTTAACTAAACATGGCGGCGTCTGCTCCGGTTTTATGATTGCGCAGTATGCGGCGGCGTCCATGGTTTCAGAGAACAAAGTTTATGATCACCCTGCTTGTGTTGATTCCATTCCGTCTTCGGGAAATCAGGAAGATCATGTTTCTATGGGTACGACTTCCGCAAGAACTGCAGCGATGGTTCTTGATAACGCGCAGAAGGTTTTAAGTATCGAAATCGCAGCGGCAGCTCAGGCAATCTGGCTGCGTCAGGAAATCGGCGAAAACGGTATTGAGAATCTGGCGCCGGCAACCAGAGCGGCTTACGACTATATCAGAACGGTTTCCGATCCGATTGAAACTGATATCATCATGCACGACGAACTGGCCAAGTTTGAACAGATGGTGAAAGATGACAGTTTATTGGAAGAAGTAGAAAAAGTAGTAACTCTGAAATAAGCTTTGAAAATAAATGGAGGTAAGAATCAATGATTGATAACAGAACAGCTGCAGAGGCTATGACGATTCAGCTTGGTAATGAGTATCCGGATTATCCGGAATTTAAAGAAGGTATCAGAAGAGCGCCGGACAGAGGCTTCCGGCTGACAAAGGCGCAGACAGAAATTGCACTGAAGAACGCGCTTCGCTATGTGCCTGCGGAACTGCATGAGAAGCTGGCGCCGGAGTTTATGGAAGAGCTGACGACCCGCGGCAGAATTTATGCTTATAGATACAGACCGGAAGGAAGAATTTACGGAAAGCCGATTAGTGAATATAAGGGAAAGTGTCTTGCAGGCAAAGCATTTCAGGTAATGATCGACAATAACCTGGATTTTGAGGTTGCGCTTTACCCGTATGAGCTGGTTACATACGGAGAAACCGGATCTGTATGCCAGAACTGGCTGCAGTACCGGCTGATTAAGAAGTATCTGGAAGAGCTGACAGAAGAGCAGACACTGGTTGTAGAATCCGGTCATCCGCTGGGTCTGTTTCCTTCTAAGCCGGAAGCGCCGCGTGTTATCATCACCAATTCCATTATGGTCGGTATGTATGACAACCTGGACGACTGGGAAATCGCAGAAGAAATGGGCGTTGCCAACTACGGCCAGATGACTGCAGGCGGTTGGATGTATATCGGACCGCAGGGAATTGTGCACGGCACATTCAATACAATTCTCAATGCCGGAAGAAAATATCTGGGCGTTTCCGAGCAGGGCGATCTTACGGGACACACCTTTGTGTCTTCCGGTCTTGGCGGTATGAGCGGCGCACAGCCGAAGGCAGCCAATATCGCAAATGCTGTCGGAATTTTTGCGGAGGTGGACTATTCCAGAATTAAAACCAGACACGATCAGGGCTGGGTGGATGTCATTATGGATGACCTCGACGAAATCTTTCAGCTGGCTTCTGAAAAACTTGCTGCAAAGGAAAGTATTTCCATCGCATACCACGGGAATATCGTAGACCTTTTGGAAGCTGCGGCAGAGAGAAAATTCCATATCGATCTGCTTTCAGACCAGACCTCCTGCCACAATGTATATAATGGAGGCTACTGCCCGGTTGGTATGACTTTTGAGGAACGAACCCGTTTGCTGCATGATGACAGAGATAAGTTCTGTGAAGAAGTCGATAAAACACTGCACAGACATTACCGGGCGATTAAAGCGCTTACCGCAGACGGCACCTACTTCTTCGATTATGGAAATTCCTTTATGAAAGCGATGTATGATGCCGGCATTAAAGAAATCTCCAAGAACGGTTATGATGATAAAGACGGTTTTATTTGGCCTTCTTATGTTGAGGATATTATGGGGCCGGTGCTCTTTGACTATGGTTACGGACCGTTCAGATGGGTCTGCCTGTCCGGAAAACCCGAGGATCTGGATCTGACGGACAAGACTGCCATGGATTGTATTGATCCGAACAGAAGAGCGCAGGATCGAGACAACTGGGTATGGATTCGCGATGCCAAAGAAAATAAGCTGGTAGTAGGCACCCAGGCGAGAATTCTGTATCAGGACGCAGAGGGCAGAACCAACATTGCGCTGGCGTTCAACAAGCTGGTCAGAGAAGGCAAATGCGGTCCGATTATGATGGGACGCGACCATCACGATGTATCAGGTACAGATTCTCCATTCAGAGAAACCTCCAACATCAAGGACGGTTCCAATGTGATGGCGGATATGGCAGTGCAGTGCTTCGCAGGAAATGCGGCAAGAGGTATGTCTCTGTGCGCTTTGCATAACGGAGGCGGCGTCGGCATCGGAAAAGCCATCAACGGCGGATTCGGACTGCTTTTGGACGGCTCCGAAAGAACCGATGAAATTATTAAATCCGCGATGATGTGGGATGTAATGGGCGGTGTTGCCAGAAGAAACTGGGCAAGAAACGAAAACGCGCTGACTACAGCAGTGGAATATAATAAAAACTATGCAGGCAAAGGACATATCACGATTCCGTTCTTGGCCGATGATGATTTGGTTGCAGAAACCGTAGCAAAGTTTGTGAAATAGGTTTGCGGCCGGTGCCGGCGGGCGCGACAGGAGGATCGGACAGTTTAATCAGTTAATCAGTTAATCAGTTAATCAGTTAATCAGTGTAGGAATCCTATCCGAGCTGGATTGCGCCTGAATTTCTGCCAAGCCTGACAAAAAAATAAAATACAGGCAGTTTTGTCAGTATTTCGGTTGTAAACTCTGACAAAGCTGCCAACTTTCTTGAATTTTGTCAGTTTTGTCTGGATTACAGGTTAAATTTACAGCAATTTCGCCTGTTTAGGGCAAAAATACTGACAAGAAGTAAAACTTTTTCGGATTTTGTCAGTGCAGGCAGGAGATGAAACTGCACATTGACGGGGGATTGACAAAGTTCAATCAAACTGCATATTGATCGGGGTTTGACAGAATTCATGGGTTCTGTCCAATATGCTGACCGGCATCTTCGGCACGGCGAAATAAAACTTTGCCGGTGAAAGATCTGAAAAAGGTGGAATCGTTTTTGCAAAACCCCTTTCCGGAAGTTTTTTCCGAAAACCTTAAAAATAGGAGAATCAGCAAATGGCAACTTTACTTGTAAAAAATATCGGTCTTTTACAGACCCCGACAGGCAGTTACAGTCACGGCGGCGCAGCCCAGAGTGAAAACCTGAAGTTGAAGGATGCGGCTGTTTTTGCCAGAGACGGCATTATTTGTGAAATCACAGAGGGCGGCGCGCTGCCGGAAGGTGCAGAGGAAGCCGATACAATCATAGACGCAGAGGGAAAACTGGTAACGCCGGGTCTTGTAGAGGGGCACACCCATATGATTTTCGGGGGCTATCGTCAGCATGAAATTCCCATGAAGCTGAAAGGCGCAGGGTATCTGGACATTCTAAGAGCCGGCGGCGGTATTCTGGACACCGTGCGAAAAACAAGAAACGCATCATTTGAAGAACTTTACAATAAAACGGAAAGTTTTTTAGATGAAATGATGGGCTTTGGAGTAACCACCTGCGAAGCTAAGAGCGGTTACGGTCTTGACTTCGAAACCGAAGTCAAAATGCTGGAAGTGCTGAAGAAACTCAACGAAGATCATCCGATGGACGTGGTGTCCACTTTTATGGGAGCCCACGCAATTCCGGAAGAATACAAAGAAATCGAAGACGGGGCAGATCGGTTTATCGATATGCTCTGCGAAGAACTTCTGCCGTATGTGAAGGAGCAAGATTTGGCGAAATTCGCCGATATATTTATTGAAGACTCGGTGTTCAATTATGCACAGAGCAAACGATATTTAGAAAAAGCAAAAAAACTGGGGTTTGGACTGAAGATTCACGCAGACGAAATCGAAGCCATCGGCGGCAGCGTACTTGCCGGTGAAATAGGTGCTATCAGTGCAGAACATTTAATCGCTATTAATGAAGAGGGACTGAAATCTTTGGCGGAAGGCGGTGTGACCGCTATGTGTTTGCCGGCGACTTCTTTCTATCTAGGAGCTGACTTTGCCCCCGCCCGCCGCATGATTGAACGGGGGATTCCGGTAGCTGCGGCGTCCGACTTCAATCCGGGATCCTGTCCGTCTTTGAATCTCCAGTTCGTTATGAATCTGGCCTGCCTCAAGTATAAAATGCTGCCGGAGGAAGTGCTGACGGCAGTCACTATTAACCCGGCCTGCGCCATCGGCATGGGCGACAGAGCGGGCACTTTGGAAGCAGGGAAACAGGCAGATATAGTAATCTGGGATGCGGAGGATATGGATATGCTCTGTTATCGTTTCGGCTCCAATTTAGCATTACAAGTCATTAAAAAAGGAGAATTGATGTAATGAAACTCATCGACATGGAAGTAAAAGAGTATTTAGATGTTTTGAAATCAGATGCGCCTGCACCGGGCGGCGGTTCTGTCAGTGCGCTGGCAGGTGCACAGGGTGTGGCGCTCTTTACAATGGTTGCGGATTTGACCCTTGGCAAAGAGAAATACGCAGAATATCAGGAAGTCTGCAGAGAAGCAAAGGAAAAAGGTGCGGCGCTTTATGCGGAGCTGACAGCTGGAGTGGACAAAGATACCGAAGCATTCAATCTGGTTTCTGCGGCTTTCAAAATGCCGAAGGAAACTGACGAAGAAAAAGCAGCGAGAAAACAGGCTATCGCAGACGGTACATTAGCCGCAACAGAAGTACCTTTCCGTACTATGCAGCTGGGCTATGAAGGTCTGCTGCTGGCAAAGACTATGATCGGCAAATCCAATCCAAACGCAGCCAGCGATCTGGGTGTGGCGATTCTCAATCTGACCGCCTGTATCAAAGGCGCATGGCTCAACGTGAAAATTAACCTGCCGGGCGTAAAAGAGGAAGCAAAAGCAGCTTATTACGCAGCAGAGGGACAGAAGATGTATGATGTCGCCGATGCAATGGCACATGGACTTTACGAGGAAGTTGCTGCTTCGTTATAAAGCAGGATTCGAAATCGGCAGAGCGCGGGGCGGAAGAAAAACGGCGGTATGGCTTCAGGAAGCGGCAGAAAATCCGAAAAGAATCTGCGGTTATGAGGCAGAACATTGACCTTTGAAAGGAAACGGACTGCCGGAATTCGACCGTCTGCGGACTGAATTCGAGTATGGAAAAGAATAACCGGATGCTGAGCCGGAAGAGACAGATATGTATGAGGAGGAAAATAAACTATGGCACAGATTATTGAAAGTATTCCTAATATCAGCGAGGGAAGAAGAACCGATGTAATTGAAGCATGTGTAGACCAGATCAGAACAACGCCGGGCTGCACTCTGCTCAACTACAGCTCCGATGAAAGCCACAACAGAACGGTAATCACTTATATCGGCGATGCAAAAGGCGTGGAAGAAGCCAGTGTAAAATTGGTGAAGAAAGCAGCGGAACTTATCGATCTGACAAAACATGAAGGTGAACATCCGAGAATGGGCGCAGTAGATGTGATGCCGTTTCTGGCAATTAAAGACTGTACAGTAGAAGACTGCGTGGAACTGTCCAAAACGGTTGGCGCAAGAATTGCAGAGGAAGCAGGCGTACCTGTTTTCTTGTATGAATACTCTGCAACAAGACCGGAACGTCAGAATCTGGTGAAAATCAGAAAAGGACAGTTTGAGGGCATGGCGGAAAAAGTGCAGGAGCCTGACTGGGAGCCGGATTTCGGAGGAAGAAAAATTCACCCGACTGCAGGCGTTATGGCTGTGGGCGCAAGACCGCCTCTTGTAGCATACAACCTGAACTTAAATACAGACGATGTGCAGATTGCAAAGAACATCGCAAAGATTATCAGAGAAAAGGACGGCGGTCTGAAATGCGTGAAAGCGATGGGTTTCGAAATCGAAGATGAGAAGACCGGGAAAAAATACGCTCAGGTTTCCATCAATATGACCAATTACGAACAGACTCCGCTTTACAGAGTCACAGAACTGGTAAAATCCGAAGCCAAGCGGTATGGCGTTACGGTAACCGGCACTGAGATTATCGGTCTGTGTCCGATGAAAGCTCTTGTCGATTCGGCAGAATACTATTTGCAGATAAAAGATTTTGATTTCAAGACTCAGGTACTTGAAAATCATATCTTATAGTGATATAAATATTAGAGGGAAGAGATTAGTGTTCTGAAATATGAGACAGGCAGGAGAGCGAGATGAACGGCAATCATAATTTTTCCAACGGATTTTCACTGACAGACGAAATTGCGGATATTGTCCGCGAGAGGATACTCAAAGGCGAGTACAGAATCGGAGAGAAGATAAAAGAAAATCAGATTGCTACAGAACTTAAAGTCAGCAGGACACCAATTCGAGAGGCCTTCAAACAGCTGGAAAACGAAGGACTGATTGATTATATTCCCAACAGAGGCTGCTTTGCAAAGGGATTTACAAGGCAGGATATCGAGGATATTTACGCAGTCAGAAAAGCGCTGGAAGTTCTGGCAGTTGAATGGGCTGTAAACCGTATTGATGATGAGCAGCTTGCCGAACTGCAGAGGCAGAGCGACCTGATGGAATTTTACACGACCCGGAAGGACAGTAAACGAGTACTGGAAATCAACGCAGATTTCCACGATATTATTTACAATGCTGCAGGGAGTCGTTTTATGGCACAGGTGCTGCGCTCCTATAAAGAATACATTGAACAGACGCGAAAAGTGCTTTATTATGAACAGGATTGTCTGACGGACATTTTTTCTGAGCACAGGGAGATTTTAGAAGCGATTAAACGCAGAGATTCTGCAGGCGCAAAGGCTGCCATGGCTCGTCATCTGGAAGGATCGCAGAGAAGAGCAAAATTTGTTTACAACATCACAGAATAAAATCAAGGACGCAGGATGCTTATTTCAGTATCCTGCTATTTTTGTATGAAGAAATATTGTTTGAATGGTGATATATTATTAATGAGATGGAATAGTTATAAGATAATCGAGAAAGTTTATAATTTTCTGCGATTATATTCACATAAAGATTGAATAATTTTTCTATGTATGGTACAATAAATCTGACCCCGCTTAGAGGGGAAGGTTATTTAAGGAGGACTTTATTATGGAAGAAAGAAAAAAAGGAAGCATGGCCGGTTTCCTGATTCCATCCGTCATCGGTATTATTTTATTTATGATTCCGGTAAAGTATGACGGAGACTGGACGGTTACTGTAAAGATCATTGCCGACTGGATTGGCGCAGCCATTGGCGGAATTCTGCCGGGACTGTGCGTTGCCATCATCACAGTCTCCGCAGTGCTTTCTCTGATCGGACTGGCAAAGCCGAAATTTATCATGAACAATGCGCTTCTTGCAGATACTTTTGCAGTATCATGGATCTGGGTGATTGTAAGATGTCTGGGCGCGGTATTTATCTGGATGGTATTCCTTGGCATGGGAAGCGAAGAAGGAACTGATATTGTCAGCCTGATTACAAACAGTGGAGCAGGAGGCTTCGTACTCGGAGACCTGTTAACCGTACTTGTTATTATTTTCTTAATTGCAGCTTTACTGCTTCCGCTGCTGCTGGACTTTGGTCTTCTGGAATTTGTCGGAGCGATGCTTACAAGAGTAATGCGTCCTGTTTTCAAGATTCCCGGCCGTGCAGCTGTTGACTGCGTAACATCCTGGATTGGAGACGGTACACTGGGCGTTATGCTGACATGCAACCAGTACGAAAACGGATACTACTCTACAAGAGAGGCCTGTGTAATCGCAACAACCTTCTCTGCAGTTTCTATCACATTCAGTATCATAGTACTGGAACAGGTAGGACTGATGCAGTATTTCGGCGTTTATTATCTGTTGATCTGTGCAGTGGGTATTGTCTGCGCAGTATTAGTGCCTCGTATCCCGCCCCTTTCATGGAAAAAAGACACTTATGTAGTAGAAGGAAGAGCTATGCCGGATTCGCTGCCGGAAGGATACACATCTTCTCTTCAGTACGGAAAAGAACTTGCAATGAAAAAAGTCGGTGAATTCAGAGGCATCGGTCAGTTCTTCGAAAACGGTGTAAAGAATGCAGCAGGTATGTGGTTTGGCGTATTGCCAAGCGTTATGGCGATCGGAACTATCGCTTTGGTATTGGCGAACAATACTCCGATTTTTGAAATCATGGGCAAGCCGTTTATGCCGCTCTTAGAGCTGCTGCAGGTTCCTGAAGCTGCTGAAGCTTCCAAGACAATGATTGTTGGTTTCACTGACATGCTGACACCGGCAATTATTGCATCCGAAGGTATTGCGAGCGAAATGACCAGATTTATCGTAGCTACTGTATCTGTAACACAGCTGATTTACTTGTCCGAAGTCGGCGGATTGATTTTAGGATCCAAACTTCCTGTTAATATCGTTGAACTGTTTGTAATCTTCTTAGAAAGAACTATCATCAGTTTAGTGATTATCTGCCCGGTGGCACATCTGCTTTTCTGATAGATTTGTGTACGGATACATACATATGATATAACGAAAACAAAGAACCCGTCTGCACTGTATCATGCAGACGGGTCCTTTCGTTTTTTCGGGTATCGGCATAATGGGCTGTAATCTACAATCTTTTCCCAAAGGCTGCATATTTATAGGGTTAATACAGAAGGCCGCCGATGAGCACGAAGTAATCCGGAATTCTACCTTCTTCAATCCACTGCAGCTTTATATTCAGAAGTTTGCTTGCAGTAAGTCCTACATTGCCCCCCAAAGATTCAATGGAATACCGCATCTTCTCGGGAAAACGGCAGGTTTTCCCTGAAATCTTGCTGCAGTTGTTTTCTCCGCAGATGGTGCAGCTGCCGGCGCATAAGGCACGGCTGCCCGGATATTTCTTTTCTTCGCAGAAGAGTTCTTCTGTCAGCTGCTGTTTGACCTCTTTCATAAGATTCTTCCAATTGTCTTTATCTTCCTCCTCGAGAATCATTTTTTTTCCGATTACATGGAAGTGGGTGAATTTTTCCCAGTAATCGCGGACCGGCTCAAAATCATAAGGCGGGCAGGACCATTTGCGGTCAAAGTTATCGCAGACTCTGCAGCATTCCAGAAACTCTTCTACATTGACATACCCTTCAATATACTGAGGAATGCCGATGGTTTTTTCATAAGTTTCAATCTTCATAGTTCAAGTTTACCACAAAATCAATTTATGGTAAAATAATTTCAATGGGTAATTGCGGAAGAATTACGGAGGGTAAATAAACATGGCATTTGGATTATTTAAGAAAAAGAATAGGGCAGATATTATCTATATGAACGGACATATCTATACGCAGGATCCGGCACTGCCGTGGGCGACGGCTGCAGCCTGCAAAGACGGCAGAGTGATGGCGGTCGGTGATTTTGAAGGAATGGAGGAAATCACCGGCGAAGATACACAGGTTGTTGACCTGAAAGAACAGTATATGTTTCCGGGTTTTATAGAGGTACATAATACGGATATTCTGAAGGCATTTGAAAATTTGTATCTTGCGGTGGACCCGGTCTGGGACCTTGATACTGTTTTGGAAGCTGTATCGGAGTATGCAGAGGAAACAGACAGAGAAGTTGTATTCGGTTACGGCTACGGTGAGCATATTCTGGCTGATTATGATGATCCGGAAGAAGTACAGGAACTTCTTGATGAAGCAGAGCGGGAAAGACCTGTACTGATACTTGGGTCAAGCGGCGTTCACTGCTGGTATAACACTCTGGCGGCACAGATCATTGAAGAGGTTATGGAAAACGAAGGGATGACATATCTGTCGGCAGATGTGATTCTGCAGATACTGGCGCCTCTTGATTTCGAGGAGGTGGAGAAGGCTGTTATCGATTCGGCAAATCAGCTCTGCGACCGGGGAATCACTTCAGTCTTTCCTTTGAACACGCCGGAGTACTTTGCGGCGCAGTATCAGGATTGTCTGGTTGCATTAATCGGAGAAAGCTATACACCGAAACAGAGATTGTTTTCCGGTCTTTTCATCAACAGACCGCTGATGCCGGAGCTGGTGGTTCATAAGCTTTCTGCAGGCAGAACCAATTGCATTGAGCTGGGGGGACTGATTACCTGTGATTTTCTGAAGGGAGAAATCAGTACAGATGAAGATCTGGGCGGTTTCTCGGAAGAAGATCTTCGGAAAATCTGTCAGGCAGCTGCTGACAAGGGATACCATGTTCACTTGGATGCTGTAGACAGAGAAGCTGCCGAAATGGCGGCGGAAACTTTCCGATATCTTCGTAAAAAGGGCTGTAAAAACAATATTTTTGTGCTGGCTTCGGCAAACTCTTTTGAGGATGATGAGCAGGAAGGCACTTTTATGACGACATGGGAGACTGATTACCTGAACGCTTCGGTATACAGCCATGCGAAAAGTGTCGGTGAGGCCATAGAGCTTTTGACGACGGGAGCAGCTCAGCTCCTTGGTGTATCCGATGATTTCGGAATTATAGAGCAGGGTAAAAAAGCGGATTTTACAGTATTTGAAGAGAATCCTCTCGATAAAAATCTGAGATATTTTTCCGGGATGCATGCTTCTATGACAGTAGTGGACAGTCAGATTGTTTATGATTTGGAAAGTGCCTGCGACGAAGAAATGTATGACCTTCTTGTATCGATGCGGCTCTAATTTGTCTGTATATTTTATAGTGCTTATATTCAGATAGGTTTTATGATACAATAGAAGTAATCTATAATATGACACTGGAATAAAGGAGACTGTTTATGAAATTGAAGAAACGAATCAGTCTGATACTGACTGTGATGCTGGCGCTTTCCTCCGTGCTTCTGACAGCCGGATGCGGAGAAAAGACAGAGGGCGGAAAGGAGCCCCCCGTTAAGACGGTGGAGATTACGCTTTCCATCGATTATCCAAAGAGTGCGGAGATGGAGGATGTAAAGGCTGTTCCTTTCAAAATCGAAGAAGGATCTTCAGCGCTGGAGACTATTGAGCTTTACTGTAATGTCAACGAAATGCCGGTTGCAGTGGAGATTACGGGCGGGACCGTCATCGGTATCAACGATCTTCTTAACGGCGATGTCTTTGCGAACCGGACATGGAAGTATATGGTCAATGGGGAGCTTATGGAAAAGTCGGCAAGAAAAGTAATTCTTGAGGACGGCGACAGCCTGGAATGGATATATACAAAATAAAAAGTCGGCTTTACAAGTTATGCTGAAAGCCGGATTTTGAAGAGGAATAATATATAGTATTAAAAAACGGCGGTATCCCATGTTCTATGTCCTGCAGCTGCTGCGGATGACTTAGCAAGGGATATCGCCGACTCCGTTCAGGATGAGTCTAGGTCTGTATGGGAACAGGTCGACTTCAGCTCTGTCTGTTACACCTGAAAGAACCAGAATCGGATCAAGACCGCTTTCTACACCGCCTATGATATCGGTATCCATTCTGTCGCCGATCATAGCGGCTTCTTCTGAATGAATGCCCAAAAGCTTCAGACCTGTGCGCATCATCAGAGGATTCGGTTTACCTACAAAGTATGCCTGTTTTCCGGTTGCCATTTCAATAGGGGAAATCAGGGCTCTGCATGCAGGGATAATGCCTCTGCTTGAAGGACCGGTCATATCGAAATTGGTTCCGATCAGCTTGGAGCCGTTTCTTACGAGTGTAACTGCTTTGCATATTGCTTCGTAGTTATAGCTTGGGGTTTCGCCCACGATGACATAGTCGGGTTCTTTATCGGTGATGGCAACGCCGCACTGATAGAGTGCACCGACAAGACCGGGATCTCCGATTACATATGCGCTGCAGTGGTGTGTCTGCTCACTGACAAATTTTGCTGTAGCAAGGGCGCTGGTATAAAAATGGCTTTCGTCAATGTCCAGTCCCATAGTCTGCAGTTTCAGCCTGAGTTCAAGGGGCGTCTGGCTGCTGTTGTTGGTTAAAAACAGGAACTGTTTATTTTCTCTGTAAAGCCAGTCCACAAATTCTTTTACACCGGGAAGAAGTCTGCCGCCCCAGTAGATAACGCCGTCCATATCGCAGATAAATCCTTTTTTTGCTCTTAATGTTTCCATAATATACCTCCTTTCGTAAAGCAATTCTGTTAGTATTATAATATACTTTTTACGAAAAAAATACCCTCGTTTTGTTAAATCTGTGTTAGATTTCAAATATCTTTAAATTATTTTAAACAGCCTCAAACAGTTTCGATATTTTCAGAAGCAGCGGTTCGATATTTTCGGGAGAGAAGCCGCACAGGCAGGTGGAGTTTGTGGTATAATGATTCAAAATACGATACCGGCGCTGCTGCATGGAGGATAGTGTATGAAGATTAAATATGAACCTTACCATATCGGTTTTCTGACCAATCTTTTTGATGTGAGCCGAGATACAATCAGACTTTATGAAAAAAAGGGACTTTTAAGCTCTCAAAAAGAAAAAGATTCAGGATACAGAGTGTTTTAACGGGATGATGTTTTCAATATGGACTATGTAAAACGCCTCAGAGAGATGCAGTTTTCTCTGGATGATATCGGAATGATCATTCGGGTGGAAAATTTGTCTCAGACAATTGAGCGAACAGATGCCAAACTTGCGGAACTCAACGCGCAAATCGAGAATCTTTGCCTCATTCGTGAGCAGATGATAAATTATGCAGCTTCACTGAAAGAGGCGGAATCGGAAAAGCTGATGATTGAGCTGACAGAGCCGATTTCAATTCTTGCAATGGACATACAAGATTCCTTGTGGAAAAATATGGAGTATCTAAGAACCCTGGATCGTAGTCTTTCGCCGGCTATGACGATTACATCCAATCGGCAGGCGCAGTTTCTAGTGAACGATTTTGATATACTTCTGAAAGATTCTTATCGGGAAAATACGGAAATTCTAATTACCTGTGTTGATCGGAAAGAAATTCGAATGAGAGATGACTTTCCAAAAGAACAGATTCGGGCGTTTCCTGAAAGACAATATCTGAAAGCAATTGTAAAGACAGAAAAGGGCAGAAATTATGAGCAAGTTGGGAAAATGGTACAGTATGCAGGTGATAATGGGTTTGACATTAAAGGACACAGCCTTGCCAGATATATGTTTTCGAGGAGAATTCATCAGGTTCCGATTGATTATTATGAGTTCTGGCTTCCGATTGTGAATAGAAACTGATTGAACCCATTTTGGAGAAATTTATCAAGCGGATTTTGAAGAATGCGCTTGACTGTCGACTTAGTCGACATGCTATGATGATAATAAATTCCCGGCCGGAAAATGATTTTAATTTGAAAGGATGAATAACATTATGAGTTTTCAGGATGTAGCAAACAGCGGACTCCTTTGGGGACTGGTAATCGGCGGAATTATCATTGTAGCGGCAATTACCATTTATTATGCCGTAATCTGTTATAAAAAAGCAATTGAAATGGGAATGTGTAAGGAAAAGTTGCAGGCAGTAATTAAATCATCTGCACTGTTTTCCATTGTTCCATCTATTGCAATCGTTGCAGGTCTTGCATCTCTTGTTGTTGTAATCGGACTGCCTTACGGATGGTTCAGACTGTCAGTTTTAGGTTCTGTTGCATATGAAATTATGGCTGCAGATATGGCATTGTCAGCACTGAATCTAGATGTGGCAACAGCTAATGCAGAAGCTTTTGGTCTGATGGCATGGGCAATGTGCATTGGTATTACAGTAACACTGATTTTCAATCTGTTTTTATGCAAAAGAATTCACCTTGGAAGTACAAAACTGGGCGGAGATGATCCGAGATGGAGTCCTTTGGCGCAGAGTGTATTTATGACAGCACTGCTTTGTGCTCTGACTGTACCAATGATTTTCGGAGGTCTTGTGAGCCTTCTTACTTTTGCAACCAGTATGGCAATTGCGTTGGTTGTGGGAAAGATTGCACAGAAAACAGGCGCAGCATGGCTGGGACAGTTTACACTGGCATTCAGTCTGTTCGGTGCAATGTGTTCGTCAGTATTATGGGATAAATTACTGTAGTGAGGAAAGGTGGTAGAAAAATGAATAATACATCAAAAGATTATGCTTACTACAATAAAATGCATAAAATCGGAATCTGGATTACTGTGATATCACTGGCGCTCTTCTGCGGAGTTCCTTTGATTATCTGTCTTGTTTATGATATCATGCCGACTTTTTCAGAAGTTATGCTGGCGGCAGGCGGGTTGTGTGCAATTTTTATTCCGACCGGCCTTGCGGAAATGTTTGCAGAAGTACCGGTTATGGGATCATCTTATTATGTTTCCAATGTAACAGGTAATATTCTGAATCTGAAACTTCCGGCAGCATTAAACGCACTAAAAGTTGCGGATGTGAAGGCAGGAACTGCTATGTCAGATGCAATTACAGGACTTGCTGTTTCTGTTTCCTCTCTGGTAACACTGGTGCTGCTTGCAATCGGCGCAGCGCTTTTGACTCCGCTGCAGCCGCTGCTTTCAAGACCGGAGGTAGCCGTAGCTGCCGGAAATGTGCTGCCTGCTCTGTTCGGATGCCTTATGCTGGGATCTCTCAGCAATGATTTGGGCAGCGGTGTTACATCAAAGAATCGTCTTCTTGCAGCAGTGCTCCCTTACATCATCTGTATTGTGCTGTTTATGGCGATTCCGGATGTATACAGCTTATGGCAGGGCTTTGTAATGATTTTATGTATCCCTGTGGTATACATTTTGACTAAAGTTTTATATAAGAAGGGAATCATTAAAGTATTCTTACCGGGTGAAAAGGAAGGAAAGGCAGACAATGACTGATTATGCAGAAAGAATTGATAAAGTCGTCGAATCACTGAAAACGGATTTAACTGAACTGACACTCAAAATTCACGATAATCCGGAACTTGGCAGACAGGAAGTAAAAGCATGCAGATGGCAGACTGAACTGTTAGAAAAATATGGGTTCGAAACAGAAACTCCTTTTGCGGGCTTTGAAACAGCCTATAAAGCAGTATATAGAGGAAAGAAAGACGGCCCGAATATTGCGATGCTTGCTGAATATGATGCACTGCCGGAGCTTGGACACGGATGCGGACATAATCTGATTGCGATGATTGGTGTGGGAGCAGGTATTGCAATGCGTGAATTTGCTGACGAAATCGGCGCAAATATTTATGTAATCGGAACGCCGGCTGAAGAGACCGAAGGCTTAAAAGTGCCGATGGCAAATGCAGGTGTATTTGATGATATGGATGTGGCGATGATGTCTCATCCGGCAGCAGTATATATTGACAGTGCTAATACAATGGCAATCCATTCATACAAAATTTCTTTCCGGGGAAAAACAGCACATGCTGCTGCTGCGCCGGAAGAAGGCCTCAATGCGCTGGATGCGATGATTAACCTGTTTAATATGGTAAATGCAATGCGTCAGCAGACAAAAGATGACGCGAGGATTCACGGCATTATTACCAATGGAGGCGTTGCGCCGAATATTATTCCTGACTACACAGAATGTATTTTCTATGTCAGAGCAAACAAGTGCAGTGATGTAGAGGAGCTTTCGAAAAGAGTGGAGAACTGTGCAAAAGGTGCAGCCATTGGCGCAGGTGTTGAATATGAAATGGTTGAAGTGGAAGGACAGTTTAAGGATACCAGAAGTAATGTGTATCTTGCTCATCTCTATGCTGAACAGATGGAAAAACAGGGTATTCCTGTAATGAGAATTTCAGAACAGTATATGTCAGGTTCTTCGGATCTGGGTGATGTAAGCTATCGCTGCCCGGCAATTCAGAGCGGATTTGATATCAGCGGAGGCAGGGGTTACGGTCCGCACACTGTTGAGTTTGCACAGTGTGCAGGTTCAGAAGAGGCAATTGAAGCAGCATTTCCTGTAATAAAAGCATTTGTAATGACTGCCGTTGAGCTGATGACAGAGCCTGCACATTTAGAGGCGATCAAAGAGGAATTTAAAAAGATAGAAGAATAAACATTGCACTTATGAAAAAGCTGTGGTATCAGGATTGGTGCCGCAGTTTTTTAGTGGATCGACCTTTAAAAACAGAATTGGATGGCAGCACTGCATGAAAGATGAGAAATTTATTCTGATAATATGAATTTAGAAAACCTCTTTACAGACTTCACTGCAGAGGATATAATAGTTCTATTAAAAATAGTTCTTTTAAAAACTATTTGCAAAAAAAGAAAACAGCAGGCAGACCGGCTCAGATCGGATATGGGAGCTGTACGCAGGTCTGCGGTAAAAGAGAAAAATGCAGAGAATTGGAGTGGACTATGGAGCTGAAAGCAAACGGTCTGGTCGCCATGAGGCGGATGATCAAACTGTATGATGCGGAACTGGAAGAGATCAGAAAAAGGTACGGACTCAGCAAAATTGAGATCACGATAATCGGGTTTCTGCATAATAACCCGGGAAGGGATACAGCTGCGGAAATTTCAGAGATTCGTATGCTTCCAAAGGGAAATGTGTCTCAGGGTGTAGAAGCGCTGATCCGGAAAGGACTAATCCGGCGCAGCCGCGACGAAAAGGACCGTCGCAAGATCCATCTTGCCCTGTGCGGGACTGCGGAACCTGTCATCCGGGAAATTGAAGCTGCCAACAGCAGGTATGAGAAAATTTTATACAGAGGCATTTCTGAAGAGGAATTGCGGCTGTATCGCGGGGTGTACCGCAAGATTATGGATAATGCAGACAAAGGTCTTGCAGACCGAATCCGCTCGCACGATGAGAAAAACGAGAGAAAGAAGGCAAAGATATGAGTGAGAGCAGAGAGTTTTTAGGCACAGAGCCTGTGGGGAAACTGCTTAGGAGATTGGCGCTTCCTACGGTGACTGCACAGATTATCAATATGCTGTACAATATTGTAGACAGGATTTATATTGGTCATATTTCAGGAGAGGGTGCTATGGCACTGACAGGTGTCGGTGTGTGTATGCCTTTGATTATGATTGTAACTGCCTTTGCTGCACCGGCGGGAACGGGAGGCGCACCGAGAGCCTCTATTTTTATGGGCAGGGGTGATAAATCTTCAGCGGAAAAGACCTTGGGAAACTGTTTTTCTCTGCTGATTCTGATATCGATGGTTTTGACAGCAGTATTGCTGGTCGGAAACCGGAATTTTCTGCTAGCATTCGGAGCCAGTGAAAATACTGTTGAGTATGGCGTCAGCTATATGAATATCTATGCCCTGGGAACGGTTTTTGTGCAGCTGACTCTGGGTATGAATGCATTTATTACTGCCCAGGGATTTGCAAAAATCGGTATGCTCTCTGTACTGATCGGCGCAGTTTCCAATATTATTTTGGACCCTGTATTCATCTTCGGTTTTGGAATGGGTGTTTCGGGAGCAGCGCTGGCAACGGTGATTTCTCAGGCAATGACCTGTATATGGGTGCTGCATTTTTTAAGAGGAAAGAAAACACATCTAAGACTCTACAGGAAAAATATGAAATTCGAAAAAAATATAGTAATGCCTTGCATAGCCTTGGGAATGTCCATGTTTATTATGCAGGCCAGTGAAAGCGTTATATCCGTATGCTTTAATTCTTCTCTTCTTAAATACGGAGGTGACATTGCAGTGGGCGCTATGACGATTCTAACAAGTGTTATGCAGTTTGCCATGCTGCCGCTGCAGGGACTTGGACAGGGCGCGCAGCCGATTATCAGTTATAATTACGGTGCGAAGAATACGGACAGAGTTAAGGCCGCTTTTAAGCTGCTGCTGAAGTGCAGTATGATTTTTTCCACATTGCTTTGGATTGTTATTATGACTTGGCCGAAGCTTTTCGCCGGTATGTTTACCGCAGACCCGGCACTTCTTGCTTTTACCGCAAAGGCTCTGCGAATTTATATGGCAGTTATGGTGCTGTTCGGCATTCAGATTGCGTGTCAGCTGACTTTTACGGCGCTGGGAAATGCAAAGGCATCTATTACAGTAGCGGTTATGAGAAAATTTGTGCTGCTGATTCCCTTGATTTACATACTGCCGAAATTCTTTGCGGAAGACAGGGCAGCGGCAGTGTATCTTGCTGAACCGGCAGCTGATGTGATTGCGGTGACATTTACAGCGGTTCTGTTCTACTTTCAGTTTCGCAAAACTCTGCGCAGCGGAAAGTGAGAACACGAGCCTGCATTAGAAGCGGCAGAAGGAAATTAAGTTTTTTTTAAGAATTTTATTGTGTTTTTTCTAAGGGACAATTACTATAGTAACTATAGGGATTGTCCCTTGTCGATTTTTTGTCGGTAATTTTACGGGCAGTGTGCAGTGGGTGCCGGCTGTAAAAATCAGAATGAAGACGAAAGATTACATTTTTATGCAGGGTGAAAGGCTGATTTGCAGAAAGGACTTGTTTATGAGCGCAGAAACGATTTTAATTGTAGACGATAATCGGGAAATTGTGGATTCCCTGGGGAAACTTCTGAAGCTGGAAGGTTATTTTGTCCTGACTGCTTATGACGGTATGGAAGCGTTGCAAGTTCTGGAAAAAAATCCTGTGGATCTGATTCTTTTGGATGTGATGATGCCCAGACTTAACGGGTTATCTGCCCTGATGAAGATTCGCGAGCGATATAAGATTCCATGTATCATTCTCTCGGCAAAAACTGAAGAAAGTGACAAGGTTTCGGGTCTGGTTTTGGGAGCGGATGACTATATCAGCAAGCCTTACAATGCGGCGGAACTGATTGCAAGAGTCGGCGCGCAGCTTCGGCGTTACAAGACATGGGGCGGAAAAGCGCCTGCGGAATCGGAGGATCGAATTGTAAACGGAGGTCTGGTGCTGGACCGGAAGCAAAAGGTTATTATCGTAGAAGGAAAAGAAGTAAAACTGACTGCAACGGAATATAAGATCCTTTCTCTGCTGATGGAACACGCGGGGCAGGTTTTTCCCGCGGAGCAGATTTATGAGACTGTGTGGGGAGAAGAAGCGACTTTTGCGGTGGAGAATACGGTGATGGTGCATATCAGGCATATACGCGAAAAGATAGAAATCGATACAAAAAATCCGAGATATGTAAAGGTGGTGTGGGGTATTGGCTACAAAATGGAAAAATTCGATTAAAGAAACGGGAGTTTTTTTGAAATCACACAAAATCGCAGCAGCGGGACTGTTGGCGGCGGTACTCGGTTTAGTCTGCTTTTACGCGCTGTTTCGACTACAGGGTATGATGAACACGCAGAAAACATGGATGGCAGGAATTGTATGCAATCTTTTTATTTCAGCAGCTACTATGATCCTGCTGCCTCTTTTTATTGAAAGACTGTACCGTGGATTTGTTCCCGAAAACGGAGATTTTTATGAGAAATGGAAGGCGAAAAGCCGGCATCAGCAGCAGATCATCTGTACTGTCTTTGCCTTTCTGTTTCTGATGGCACTTATATTTTTCAGTATTCAGATACGATATGGCTGGTACGGCTGGTATTATAACTATGCCATGTGCTATCTTCTGCTGGCGACGGTGATTCTGCAGTTTGCACTGACAGAATGGTGTGTGAATCGTTTTATGAAAAGTCGTCTCGATGCTATGATGGAAAAAGTCTCCGAAATTAACAGGAAGCGTCTTGCCGAGGCAGTGGAGATACAGCGGCAGAGTCTTGAAAAAGCGGCGAAGAGCGAACAGCTGAAGGTGGATCTGATTTCCAATGTGTCTCATGATCTGAAGACGCCGCTGACATCTATGGTGGGATATCTGGAGCTTCTAAAAAAAGAAGAACTTGACGATGTTTCCCGTGATTATGTGGATGTGATTTCCGATAAAGCAGAGAAGCTTAAAGAAATGATAGAAAGTCTTTTTTCTCTGGCAAAGGCAAGCAGCGGCAATATTCAGATACACCCGGAGCCGGTGGAGCTGAATATGTTGATTGAGCAGATTTTTGCGGATCTTTCGGACCGGATCGATGCGAGCGGACTGCATTTTGTGAAACTGCTGACTGAAGAAGATACGCATCTGATGACGGATAATCTGCATATGTACAGAATTTGCCAGAACCTGATTGAAAATGCCTTGAAATACTCTGCGCCGGATACCCGTGTCTTTGTGAAGACTTATTTTGCGCAGGAGAGTATGCAGAGAAAACTGTATCTGGAAATTACCAATACTGCCGGATATTTTATGGATTTTGATAAAGAAGATATTATAGAGCGATTTGCTCGAGGCGATAAGGCGAGAACCGACGGCGGAAACGGGCTTGGACTTGCCATTGTCAGCACTTATGCGGGCGCGCTGGGCGGCGCCTTCGATATCAGTATCGACTGCGATCAGTTCAAAGCGATTCTCAGTTTTCCGACAGAGGACGCGGGATAAATACGAACTACGGCGAAAATTAAAGGAATATGGAATTTACTTGATTACAGCGAGAAGGGGGCGGACGAAGTTTCGGATCGGCAGTTTAGCATATCTAGGACTTTGTCCGTACTCCCATCTCTCATTACAGCTTATAAAGGGGATAACTGTCTTAACGGAAAGCGACCGTTGATGCAGGTATCCCCTTTGCTGTGATTTGAAATATAATATCGAAAAAAGCCGCATCGGCAATTGACAAAAATATGCGGGGGGGGGTTATGCTTTTTATAAGGCTTTTGGTGAAAAAGCTCTCGGATATGTAATATTTGACGGCATAAGATAATATAACCCTGCTGCTGCCGAAAATAACGGCTGTTATATGCTTATATTTATGAAGGAGGTTTTGTAAGGTTTGTAAGTTAAGATATTTTTAAGAAATAGATTACTTTTATATTAAGAAACAGGCTTTAGTATAGGGTTATCATCAAAGGAGGAACGGGAAAGAGTATGCGGTTATCAGGGGAAATAAGAATTGAAAAAGAAAAGGGAATTATACAGGTTCGGCATCTGCTGCCGTATTTGGCTCTGTCTGTTCTGACTGCGGCGCTTTTGTTTCTTCCGATACCGGAGGGGGAGATATTCGGATCGGAAGGCGATTGGTACAGTCAGCATGTAGGCGCGGCGGAAGCGATTCGGCAGACTATGCTGCGGCAGGAAACTGTTTTTCCTCAGCATGCAGGGCTGGGCGGCGGTATCAACGCCTATGACCTTGCATATTACGGGCTTTTGCGGCCGGATATTCTTCTTGCTTATCTTCTGCCCGGGGTACCGATGGGGAAGCTGATTTCGCTGTATGCTGCCGCAGGCGTCTTTGCTTCGGTAAACCTGACTTTTTTCTGGCTGAAGAGAAAGAATCTCGATACGGCTTTTGCATTCTGCGGCGGAGTTCTGACCGCGGCGGCGTCATGTTTTTTTCATGCACATCATCAGATTATATTTGTAAATTATATTCCGTTTCTTGTGACGGCATTTCTTGGAACGGATAGGCTTCTGTCTGCGGGGAAAAGCGGTTTGCTGACGATATCTGTATTTTTAATCTGTATGCACAGCTTTTATTATGCGCCGATGTGTCTTCTGGTCTGTCTGATTTACGGTCTGCATCAGCTTAGTGCGTTAAAAAAAGAGGACTTAAACTTGTACGGCAGTCTTGCGGGATATGCTCTGCACGGCGTCTTTGCCGCGGTTTTGGGGGTCTGCCTTTCGGCAGTGCTGCTTCTTCCTGCGGGAATCGATATTCTGTCCGCTGCAAAAGATGCGGGCAGTTTTCTGGATGATCCGGTAAAGCTTGTTGACCTGACTTTCGAAAGCCTTCTTTATCAGCCTTACGGATGCGGGATGAGTCTGACTGCGCTGTATTGCCTGCTGCTTTCCCTTGCGGATAAGAAGAAAAGGCTGCTTTCGGCAGTACTGCTGGTTATACTGACAGTTCCGTATATCTGGTTTGTATTCAGCGGTTTTCTGTATCCGAGGGCGAAAATATTGATTCCGCTGCTGCCGATTCTGGTATGGATCTGTGCAGACACTTTTTCTGAAATATATAATGGTCGGCAGAAGGCGCATCTTTTGGCTGCGGCGCTGTGCTTTATACCGGTTTTCTTTGCACGGGAGCGGGGATACTGGAGTGTGCTTGCCTGTCTTGACGGCGGGGTACTTCTAGTTTTTATGACTTTGCAGTGTTTGAAAAGACTGCCGGAGAAAGTGAAGAGGAAAAGCCTTGCGCTGCTTCTGCTTGTACCTGTTTGTACGAGTCTCGGTGTTAATTTCTTTCTGGAAGACTATCTTGCCGAAGATGACGGCAGGCAGAGCCGCTTTTCTTTTGCGGATATTACGATGTTTGCATCGGAGCAGGACTATCGGTTTGACTACCTTGCCAATAACTACATTAACAGCAATGTCCTGCCTGACGGAGCGCTGAATAAAACGGCGAGTTATCTGTCTGTCAGCAATGATATTTATGAGGAGTTCTTTTACAATACGATGAGAAATCCGATCAGTCTGCGGAATCGGGTGGTGTTGATGCCGGGCGAAAATCCGCTGTTCAACTGGTTTATGGGAATTCGTTATATACTGACTAAGGAAAACAGAGTGCCATACGGATATCAGACTGTATTTCAGAAAAATGGGTTCGTGCTGGCAGAAAATGAAAATGTACTTCCAATCTGTTACGGTACGGACAGGCAGGTTTCTGAGAAGGAGCTGAAACAGCTGGAGTTCCCTGCGGATATGGCAGCCCTTTGTGGTGTGTCTGTTCAGAAAGAAGATAGCGAAAAGTTCTTTGCGAAAAGATTTCCGACAAGTTTTGCGCAGGCGGAATCGATGGCTGGAAAGGCACGGGATAAAGAAAGCCCGGGGATATCGTCTGCAAAAACATCGGCTTCACAGGCAGAGTCTGATTCCGACCGGTGCGTACTGCCGCTTACGGAGCCGCTGAAAAACAGAGTGCTGATTCTCTGTTTCGACATTGCGCGCAGAGACGGCAGGGAAGTCTGCATCAGCGTCAATGGGATGAAGAATAATCTTTCTTCAAAATCCGCGCCTTATCCCAACAGAAATAAAACCTTTACCTTTGTGCTGGCGCAGGAAAACGGGGCGGAAGCTTTGGAGCAGCTTACACTTGATTTTTCAAAAGGGGATTATCATATTAAGGATTTACAGGTCTTTACTGCGGATATGCCGTCTGCGGCGGACAGACATATATGGCAGGCGGAGGGCGGCAGAAGCAGCGGTAAATTCACTTTTTCCGAAGGCAGTCCTGTTTTTTCGGGGACCGTTGATATGGAACAAGACGGATATTTTGTGACATCTTACCCATATAAGAAAGGATATCGGATTTTAGCCGACGGAAAGCCGGTTCGTGTCGAAAAAGTCAACGGCGCATTTGCGGGCTTTTCGCTGAAGAGGGGGTTCCACCGGGTTCAGATTACATATATTGCGCCCGGTTTCAGATGGGGATTTTGTATCAGTTCGGCGGCGACAGTGATTTTTCTTTTGACAGCCTTATGGGGTTTTCTCAGAAACTGTACCGGTTTGCCGATGAAAAGCCGATTTCAAAAAAGGATTGGAAAAGATTCCGGGAAAAGATTTCAAAAAAAGCAGGTGAGAAAAACCGGAAGGAGTTTCGGTAAGCGTTTCAACAGGAATTTCAAAAAGAGCTGTAAAAAGAGTTTCGGAAACAGGGAGGAGAGAAAGAAATGATAAAGAAATTACAGGATTCTCAGATTGTCCGTTATATATTGACCGGCGGAATGACGACAGGGATTAATTACCTTATTTATACGGTATTTTATTTCTGCGAGGCCAATTATCTGTTCTCTAATACTGCAGCATGGCTGGGAGCAGTGATTTTCGCCTATATTGCAAACAGAACCGTTGTGTTTCGGTCGGAGGGAGAGCGAAAACAGGAATTCATCCGTTTCTTTTCCCTGCGGTTTATGACACTGCTTGCGGAAAATCTTCTGCTTTTCCTGCTGATCTCCTGCGCCGGTATGGGAAGTCTGATTTCCAAGATTACCGTCAGCGTTATCACTGTGGTTTTGAATTACGGAGCCTGCAAATACGGAATTTTCAACGAAAGGAGTGGTTCTCATGAGTAAGGGGAAGGATTTAATCAGTGTGATTGTTCCGTGTTACAATGAAGAGGAATCTCTTCCGCTGTTTTACAGAGAAACAGGACAGGCACTCGCCGAAATTGAGGAGGCCGATTTTGAATTCGTTTTTGTGGATGACGGCAGCAGCGACGGGACTCTTTCTGTTATAAAAAACATCGCCGCAAAGGACGAAAAGGTTCATTATATTGTTTTTTCAAGAAATTTCGGCAAGGAGGCGGGTATGTATGCGGGGCTTTCGGAAGCCCGGGGCGATTACTGTGTGATTATGGATGCGGATTTGCAGCACCCGCCGGAGCTGCTTCCCGAAATGTACCGAAGAGTCAGAAGTGGAACTTGTGACTGCTGCGGAGGATTTCGAAAAGGCAGAGAAGGCGACGGATTTCTGCGCAGCTTTTTTTCCAGATCTTTTTATAAAATCAGCAAAAAGCTTACTCATATGGATATGTCCGACGGTCATGGAGATTTTCGTATGATGAACCGCAAGGTAGTTTCGGCAATTTTGGAGATGCGGGAATACAACCGCTATATGAAAGGATTGTTTTCATTTGTGGGATTTGAAACGGAATGGATAGAATATGAAAATGCAGAGCGAGCCGCGGGAAACAGCAAGTGGAATTTTAAAAGCCTGTTTGCCTATGCATTTGAAGGGATTCTGTCTTTCTCTACGGCGCCGCTGAAATTTGCGGGAGTGATAGGGGCTTTGCTGTTTCTTTCCGGTATAGGATTTATGGCAGTGCAGCTTTTTCAAAGTTTTCGGCAGCCTAATGCCGTAAGCGGACTGGATGTTCTGGTATTTATTGTGCTGCTGTCAGGCAGTTTGCAGATGATGTTTATATACATTTTAGGGGCTTATGTATCCAAAGATTATCTGGAGAATAAAAGAAGACCTGTTTACATAGTAAAAGAACGAAATTAAAAAGGATTTTCCTTCCTGTTAAAAAAGAGCTGATATTTTGTGTATCAGCTCTTTTATATAAGCAGGTTCGCTTCGGCTAAGCCTTTGTGTCCTGTATTTGTTAAGGTTTTTAGACAGTAGTTTTCGGCATTTTCGCTCACAGATAAGTGGATTTATACATATCATATTCTGTATGCGGCTTTGCGATGCCGAAAGCTGTATTTATTTTAAGCTGCTTGTATAACCAATGTAACCGCACGAATCAGGAACAGGAAGAAGGAAACTACCATTACCCAAGGAATGTCCTTTGCTTTTCCTGTCAGAACCTTCAGGATAACCCATGCCAGAATACCGAACATAATGCCGTTAGCGATGGAATAAGTAAACGGCATCATAATCAGTGCCAGGAAGCCGCCTACCACATCGGCGATATCGCCGTCGAAGTGCATATTCTTTACTGCGCCGATCATCAGAAGACCTACCCAAACCAGTGCAGGTGTGGTTGCAAAGGACGGAATAGCAAGGAAGATCGGGGAGAAGAACAGAGCGACGATGAACAGAACCGCAGTGGTAACCGCAGTCAGACCGGTTCTTCCTCCGTTGGCAACACCGGCGCTGGATTCAACATAGCTTGTTACAGTGGAAGTACCCATGCATGCGCCGAGAATCGTACCGCAGGCATCAGCCATCAGTGCGCCTTTTACCTTCGGAAGATTTCCGTTTTCGTCCAGAAGATTTCCTTTGGAGGCAACACCGATCAATGTTCCTACAGTATCGAACAGGTCTACATAAAGGAATGAGAAAACGATAACTGCAAAGTCGATGATATGGGCTCCGATCCATTCGAAGTCAAACGCGAACATGGTCGGAGCAGCAGGGATAAAGCTTGCGCCGTCAAAGTTCGGGAACAGAGAATATATGCCTGCTTCCGGATCAACCTGGTACCAGCCGACAGCTTCTGCGCCCATACCCAGAATCCAGGTTGCCAGAATTCCGATTAAGATATAACCCTTTACATTAAAGTGGTATAATGCAGCTACGATAATCAGCCCCACAACAGCAAGAATAAACTGCGGTGAACTGAAAGAACCTAAATTTACTAAAGTAGAAGCATCCGGAATAACAATACCTGCGCCTTTCAGACCGATAAAGGTAATGAAGAGCCCGATACCTGCGGTAATACCGTACTTCAGGTTGGCAGGAACATCGTTTACCAGCTTTTCTCTGAAATTGCACAGGGAAAGGAGTACGAATACGATACCTTCCACAAGAACAGCAGCCAGAGCGATTTTGTACGGATCGGTCACGCCCTGTTCCGCAAGGGGGATGCAGACGGAATAGGCGAAGTAAGCGTTAAGCCCCATACCGGAAGCAAGGGCAACCGGATAGTTTGCAAAGAATGCCATAAACAGTGTTGCGATTGCTGCGGAAACAGCGGTTGCAGTAAATACGGCAGCGCTGTCAAGACCTGCTGCTGCCAGCATACCCGGATTGACTGCCAGAATGTAAACCATTGAAAGGAAGGTGGTGGCGCCGGCGATGATTTCAGTTCGCACATCGGTACCATGTTCCTTCAGCTTAAAAAATTTCTCCATATGAAGTTCTCCTTTTCAGCTAAATTTATACAAGAAATAGAATTACAACTTATATTATATATGCTAATCCGATAAAGTCCAGAGCTTTGTTCACGATTTTTACGAATAAAAACGGGAATTTTGTAAATTGGGAAGGAAAAAACGAGGAAATTACGAATGAAAACAGAGGGAATTCGGTATAAAGTCCGTTTTTTTGTTTGTTATGCACTGTTTGACTTGAAGTTCTTTTCTAAAAGTAATCTTTTCTGAAATTGATTTTTTCTGATGATCTACGGAGTCTGGCAATAAAAAAACCGTACCGGATAAAACTTCAGAGGGGAGATTGTTCGGTACGGCTTCGCATATACTTAGCGTACGGTTATTCTATATAATCTTATTCCACAAGAATTTATTTGACATAAACCTTCGGCAGTCTCTGACCGAAAGCGCAGCAGATTTCGTAGTTAATGGTGCCGGTGGCTTCTGCGATGTCGTCTGCTAAAATGGTGTTGACTCCGTCGGTTCCCATAACAATAACTTCATCTCCGACCTTTACATCAGGCACGGCGGATACATCAATCATACACTGGTCCATACAGATGTTTCCGGCAATCGGGCATACAACGCCGTTGACGATAACTTTCGCCTGAGCAGAGTAAGGACGAGGATATCCGTCTGCATAACCGAGGGCGATTGTAGCGATTCTGGCAGGTTTTTTAGAGATATATTTTCTGCCGTAGCCTACGGAGAAGTCTTCCGGAACATCTTTCAGATGTACGATGTTTGCCTTTACAGACATAACCGGCTTGATGGAGAGCTGGTTTTTATCTACTTCGTTGGAAGGATAACAGCCGTAAAGGATAATACCCGGACGAACTGCATCGAAGTGGATTGTCGGAAGCTCCATAATGGAAGCGCTGTTGGCGAGGGTTCTCATCGGAACTTCGATTCCTGCCTGTATCAGAGCATTGTAGAACCGGTTGTATTTATCTTCCTGCTGATGGGAATAAGTTTTGTCGTAAGCGTCGGCTGTGGACATATGGGAGAACAGTCCTTTGATTTTGAAGTTAGGAAGGGTTGTCATCTTCTTAATGTCGAATACAGCGTTTTCAATATCATCGGCAAGATAGCCGATTCTGCCCATACCGGTATCTACGGCAACAAGACCTGAAACGGTTTTTCCTAAGGCTGCTGCAGCATCACTGATTGCTTTTGCGTTTGCGGCGCTGCAGACTACAGGCGTAATGTCGTATTCTGCAATGGTGTCTGCGTACATATCAGGTGTCAGACCCAGCATAATGATTTCTTCGGCTGCACCCGCTTCACGCAGGGTAACAGCTTCCTGAAGGGTCGCAACTGCGAAGGTTTTTACTCCGTTTTTTCTTAAAACATCTGCACACATTACTGACCCGTGTCCGTAAGCGTCTGCTTTGATTACGCCGATTAACTCTTTATCGGCGCCTACTTTGGCCCGGATACTTTTAATGTTGTAATCCAGGTTGCTCAAATTGATTTCGGCCCATGCGGGTCTGATAGCGTCCTTATACATAGCTGTTAAGTCCTTTCTGCTTTATTTCGTAAAATTCCTAAAATATTATAGCATTTTTGCAGTAGTGTTTGCAAGGGCACTGTAAACTCTGACTATGGTAAAAAAAGAGAGAGGAGGTTCGCGGTTAATTAAAGAACAATCTTGTGACAGGCGATTTAATACTAATACTTGAGGAGTCTAATGAATCCGGGAAATTTTACAGAAATGCTTTTTGTTGTTATTATTCCATTTGAACTGTGTAATACGCAATGTCATCACCTTCTAAAAGAAATTGTGCCAGATATGTATTTTCGTTCAGAGGATAAAAACTTATTGCCGGCTCTATAGAAAATTTTTCGGGCATGGAAAGCTCTCTCAGTCTGCCGTTTTTAAGTGTCACTTCATACGGAGCGAAGGTCCAGTCGACGCAGAGACAGTGCTTTCCCGGGCCTCCTTTCAGACGATAGAGAAACTCTTCCGTAGCATATTTCTCTGTTCGCCCGTTTTTTAAATCGAAGGTCACCAAACTGTATACACCTTCTGCCGAATCCGTTTGACCGGTTTCAATCGAAATGGCAGCATAGTCTTTATTTATAGCAAAAGAGCCGATTCTACCGCCAATATCAAAATTATGTTTGATACCTTCTAAGTCTCCTATATAGCAATATGGTTTCTGATGCCGGATGGCTAAAAAACAGTATTCTTTGCCATTGGTAGCTAATGTGGTTTCTAATAGACTGAAATCATCGGTCTGCATAATGATTTCTGCCTGCATTCCTGAAATCTGTTTGACTCCGCAGGAATAGTGTTTAATTGTCTCATTTTCTGCTGCTATATCTTCAAACAAATAGAGGGGGACTTCTTTTATCAGAATCGGTTGAGGAATCCGGTCGTAAGAAGTACATATTCCCTTATCAAGCAATTTTTTCTCTTTTTTGTCTAAATATGAAATTTTCCATTCATAAGTGTCTGTATTCTCCTTCAATTCATAAGAAGAATATACTACTCCTTCGTTATAAGGTACAATATTGCAGATATAATTTTCTTTATTAATCTTGAACTTGTCTGTAATTTTTTTTTTCTTTTAAGTCATATCTGATGATACTGTCCGTATCTATATAAGGACCTTCTATTACTTCTTTTCTTGAACCTTTTGAAAAAATAAGTTCATTTTCGTTTGTATAGCAAAGACTTGTAATAAACTTGCGGTTATTTTCTAAACCGGGTATTTCAACCTTCTCGAATATAGATGCTTTCGATACACACGAACAATTGATCAGGCACGATGAAATAATCAATGCTGTTATTATGATAATTTTTGTTTTCATAACGGGCATATCCTTTCCTGATAAAATGCAAGATTGCAGAAGCTGTAAAATAGAATACTGCACTTCTGCAATCTGTAAAAGACTCACGATGAATTTCTAATTTGCCATAATGTAATAGCCGGCATTATCGTTAATGGCATTTGTCATTGTAGTATACAGGCAATAATGACGACCGTAATAGGCATCATCATAGTGAGGGTCAATGTAGTATACTCTGTTTTTGCCGGAGTCATATCCTCTGGCAAGTACATAATGCCCTACAGAATGACCGTTATAACCGGGAAGTCTGCCGGTCATCACATGACATGGAACAGGTCTTCTCTTGTCAATGCTGTATATCAATCCGTTTTTAAAAGCCATGCCGGAAGTAGTCACTTCTTTATAATTTCCTTTTGGCCAGTAGTTGTTAATGCCTCTGCGCATCTGATAAACATAAGTGCCGTCTGCACTGATGGTATTCATGTAGTTTGCCAGCTTGGACTGGGAATATAATGTAGAGTTTCCAAAATAGATTGCCATCTGCGCTGTTGCAGGTCCGCAGTAATATTTGTTTTCCTGTTTATACATAGTAATATCAAGAATTTGGCTTCTTACCTTAATGCTTATATCATTAGCCAGATATTGCTTTACTTTTTCCTGCAGCTCTGCAATTTCTTTCTGGTTTTCTTCGGAATAGTATTCCGGAGATTGTTCCAGCTGTTTTTTCAAGTACATGTAGTCGTCTACTTTTTTCTGTAATTCTGCGATTTCCTTCTGGTTTTCTTCGGAATAATAATCGGGCGATTGTTCTAACTGCTTTTGTCTGTATGCTTCGTCTGTATCTGCAAAGGAAAGAGCTGCGGCTGAGATGAGAAGGCAGGATGTAAATGCAGCTATCATAAGGATTCTTTTCATTTTAACATCACCTCGCATTTTCAAAGTAACATTAGATTTTACCGTTTTTCAGCAAAACTTCCACATTGGTCCGTACCGGTCCTTTCTGAGTTTTTATTGTTGTTTTGAATTGTAAGAAAATAATAATTTTTCTTATATTATATCGGAGTGTTTATATCTTGTCAATGCTTTACAGATTATATCAGCAAGTGTCTTCCGCGCCTTTTGCAGAACTGTGGCTGTATTGACAGAATGAGGTGCGTTTTTCTTACATCTTTCTTACATTTCTTAAGAATGCTCTCTTTGCATAGACGGGGAAAGAGGCTGTGTGCTATAGTAAGGTATCCGAACCGCCGAGAACGCAGCGGGCTGTGACCTTTGGCGGAGTCAAGAAAGGGGAAAAGTTATGTTAAGACTGGAACGGGTGTCAAAATTCTACTCTGCAAACGGTATGGTTTCTACCGGCTTCAGCAAAGTAGACCTGTCTTTTGACAACGGAGAATTTGTAGCCATTACCGGTGAAAGCGGCAGCGGGAAATCCACCCTGCTCAATGTGATTTCCGGGCTGGATTCTTTTGAAGAAGGCGAAATGTATATTCTGGGTCAGCCGACCAGCGGATTTTCCAAGGAGGATTTAGAGGAGTACAGAAAGAAGTATATCGGAAATATTTTTCAGACCTTTAATCTGATTAACAGCTATACGGTATATCAGAATGTAGAGCTGGTACTTCTGATGAGCGGATATGATAAGAGTGTAATTCCGCAGAAAGTGAAAGACATAATCGGGAAGGTTGGGCTTTCCGATTATGAAAAGACCAAAGCCAGCAAACTTTCCGGAGGGCAGAAGCAGCGTGTGGCAATTGCAAGAGCGCTTGCGAAAGAGACGCCGATTATCGTTGCCGACGAACCGACGGGAAATCTGGACAGTAAATCAGCAGCGGAAATTGTAGAACTGCTGCACGAACTGTCCCGAGATAAACTGATTATTATTGTTACCCACAACTATGATCAGGTGGAGCCTTATGTAACCAGAAAAATCACTATGCACGACGGCAGAGTTTCCGAGGATAAAAGAATCGGCGGTGCGCCGGTTTCTTTCAAAGGTGATGCCGGAAATCCCGATGGAACGGGCAGCACTGACAAAAGGCAGGCAGAAGCAGAACAGGAAACGCAGGCGGAAGCCGATGAGCGCAGTGTGAAAGCAGCCGGCAGCGGTGCGAAAGCAGATAATGACAGTTTAGCGGCAGACGGCGGCGCAAAAGCAGGCGAAGACAATGGGCACGCAGGAGAAAGTAGCGTGAAAACGGCTAAAGCCGATGCTCTTTCCTTTGGAAATATGGTAAGACTGGGCGTCCGCAATACTTTTAATATTCCTGCAAAATTCCTGCTTCTTCTGACGGTTTTTGTTTTTCTGTGTGCCGGAGTCATCGGACAGTATGCGTCAGTAATGAATATCAATAATCTGATTACCGGTCAGGGATATAATGAATTCTTTGCAAATACAGACAGAAACAGAATTATCGTCAGCAGGGAAGATAAAAAGGTTCTTACGGAATCGGACTACAATAAGCTTAAGACCATTGCCAATGTGGACAGGATTGTAAAGAATGATCCGATGATGGATTTGGTGGTCAGTCTGCAGGATGATTTGGAGAGCAGTCAATATTACACTATGTGCCAGGCAGAAGAACTGGCAGTATACAAGGACCGAATCACCGAAGGAAGACTTCCGAAAAACAGCAAAGAGGCTGTACTGCTCATTCCGCGGGAAGGTTATGCCGCAGATGTCATAGATCTTATGATGGGAAAATCATCATGGCTCTTTGACGATAATTCGGGGACTAAGTTCTTGAAGGACAAAATAAAAATTGTAGGATACGGATATTTTACTGAGGAAGAAGAGGAACGGCTTCGCCATGAAAATATGTACTATGAAGCATATCTGTGTGTCAGAGACGACACTATGGCGGCTATTCGAAAAGCGAATCTGGAAAAATCATGTGTGCAGGAAATTCACTTTGCCGATTTGACTTTAACCGGAAACTCCGGGATGGGCGAGACTTCTGTTTTGGAATCCGATAAAGTTCCCGAAGGAGAAATTTATGTGCCTGAGGATATCGGCGGTCTTTCGGAAAGTCCTCTTGGGAAAGAGCTGAAGCTGGTAAACAAAAGTCTCTATTTCGAAGATACTTTCCGGTTTACCGTAGGCGCTGTCTACAATAAAGACAATCTGCAGTATTATCTGGGACTGGATAAGTTTGATGAAATCAGCGGAAGTATTTTTGTAAATCCGAAAGATTACAACAGGATTTTTGATAAGGGGAATTTCCAGTCCAGTATACTTGTGAAAAATGAAAAGCTGGCAGAAGCAACCCGGGCGGAAATTGAAAAAGCAGGTTATAAAGCTTTTTATGTGCACGAAGGTCTGATAAGCTACTACGGGGGTATGGAGATTATTGCGACGACCATGTATACGATTATGCTGGCGGGGATTCTGATTGTACTGTTTTTCATCACATATTTTATTACCAAGCTGATTTTGAAATCGAGAAATGTATATTTTTCAACGGTCAGAATGCTTGGCGCTACAAAACAGAATTGCAGCGGACTGTTAAAGACGGAGCTTTTTGTCGTCGGCAATATCGCATTTTTCCTCTGTACAGCGCTGGCGGTTCTGCTGAAAACAAATGTAATTCAGGCAGGCACGCTGAATCAGCTGATGTCTTACCTTTCTGTGAAGGACTTTGCGATTCTGTATATTGTAATGTGTCTGATGTACATTTTACTGGCTGCAAGATACGCAAGACAGCTGTTTAAGCAGACAGCTATGAACGCATACAAAGAGGAGGTGTAAGGGATGATCAGATTAGTCAATGTAAATAAGTATTTCAACAGGAAAAAGAGCAACGAAATCCATGTCATCAACAACACTTCCATTGAGCTTGAAGATAAAGGTCTGGTTACTTTTCTGGGAAATTCCGGATGCGGCAAAACAACGCTGCTCAACGCTATCGGCGGACTGGACAGGGTAAACAGTGGTGAGATTTATATTGATAATGAAGAAATCACCACTCGTTCCAATTCTAAAAAAGATGAAATCCGAAATATCAGCGTGGGATATATTTTCCAGAATTTCAATCTGATTGAAGATGATACGGTTTTTAATAATGTAGCGCTGGTGCTGAAAATGACAGGCGTTAAGGACAAGGACGAAATTGAGCAGCGGGTTATGTATATTCTGAAAAAAGTGGGTATCGACCGCTACAGAAATCGTCCCGCAAAGATGCTTTCCGGAGGCGAGCGGCAGCGTGTGGGCATTGCCAGAGCCATTGTGAAAAATCCGAAAATCATCATCGCGGATGAGCCGACGGGAAACCTGGACAGCAGAAACACCATTGAGATTATGAATATTATCAAGGCGATTTCCCGGGAAAAGTTAGTTATCCTCGTTACCCATGAACGAGAAATTGCGGAGTTTTATGCTTCCAGAATCGTGGAGATTGTTGACGGTAAAATTGTCAGTGATAGGGAAAATCACCATAACGAAGATCTGGATTACCGTCTTGAAAATAAGATTTATCTGAAGGATCTGCCGGTGCAGAAGGAACTGCAGCAGGATAATGTGAAGATTCGCTATTACAGCGATCGGGAAGACGATAACCTGGAAATTAAAGTGGTTGTCCGCGATGGAAATCTTTATATCGAAACACCCGCATCTTTGGGTGAAGGCTCCGATGCGATGGAACTTGTGGACGATCATTATCGAAAAATTTCAAAGGATATTTATGAAGAATATGAGTTTGATTACGGAAAGCTGATTGACAAGAGCTTTACACCAAAGTATACATCTGTTTTCAATCTATGGACTCTGCTTACGGCAGGGTATCGCAAAATTTTCGGGTATTCGGTTATCAAGAAGATTCTGCTGGTGGGATTTGTTCTGGCTTCGATGTTTTCGATTTATGCAGTCAGCAATATCGCGGGAATTACCAATATCACAGATGAAAAGTTTGTGGAGGTGAATCAGAACTATCTGGCGGTGAATGCCGGGAAAGTGACGCCGAAGATGGCGGAAACCTATGAAAAGATGGAGGGCGTGGATTATGTGCTGCCCGGAGATTCTCGGATAAATATGCGGATGAGTTTTGACGACTATTACCAGTCAGCCGGCGCAGAGGACAGTATTTCCGGATCGCTGTCGGCTTTTGAGATGATAGACAAGGACAGTTTGATTGCAGGTTCTCTCCCTGACAAGAAGAATGAAATCCTTTTGGATAAAATGGTGGCGGATGCTCTCTTTGCACAGCAGATCGCTCCGATGGTCGGAGTGGATACTTACGAAGAACTGATCGGAAGAACCGCGGAAATCGACCGTCTGGGAAGTTTTGTAATTACGGGTGTAACTGAGCAGCACAGCCCGTGCATCTATGCAGACAGAGAGATGTTTACGGATATGCTTTCCAATCAGACGACGAATCCGGAAGAAGAGGGAAGCCGGCAAGCAGAGGATTCGGAAGCTATCGTGAACTGGAATTTGGTGAAGAACCGCGGTGAGATTACCGTTACGGAAGGAAGTGCGCCTGATGAGGAATATGAGGTTCTTGTCAATGAGGCATATCGTTATGAAATGCCGATGGGAAGCGCAATTGACACCAAAGTGAACGGTAAGAAATTAACTGTATGCGGGTATTACAAGGATTCGCGGCAGGGGGGCAGTCTGTATGTCAGTGAAAAAACAGCGGCATATGCCCATATGCAGACAAAGAACGGCTTGATTCTTTCCCCGAAAAATGAAGCGGCAAAGGAAAAGCTGTTAAGCAGTCTTTCGCAGAAGAATGTCAAGGTAACGGATTGTTATCAGGAGGCAAGAGACTCCTATATTGACAGTATTATGAAGCAGATTATTGCTACGATTTTGGTCAGCGGCGTGATATTATTTGTTTCCCTGATTGAAATGTATCTGATGCTGAGATCTTCTTTCCTGTCGAGAATCAAGGAGGTCGGTGTGCTTCGGGCAATCGGTCTTAAAAAGAAGGATATTTATAAGATGTTTGTCGGTGAAATTATTGCGATGACAACATTGACTACACTTCCGGGCATGGCTTTGATGGCGTATATTCTGAGCGAGATTTCGAAGGTGCCTATGATAGGCGATCAGTACTTGATGAATCCGGTAGTCTTCTTGGTAAGCTTTGCAATTGTCTTCGGATTTAACCTGATTGCAGGTCTGCTGCCTGTGTTTAATACTATGAGAAAGACGCCTGCGGAAATTCTGGCAAGAAATGATGTGAATTAAAACAGCGGACAGAAAGAAGTGAACTTTCGGAGTATCAAGGACTGTCGATACTCCGAATATGCAGGTGTTTGTAAGGAAGTTTGGAGAATAGGGGCGGCGGGATGCCGATAGAATGAATTTTGTGTATATGTCGAAAGACCGGGACTTTGCAGAGCAAGGTCCCGGTCTTTCAGGTTGGTTGAGATGTATTGGATTAGAATGTACATTTGCTTGTGTTTTTCCAGATACCGTTTTTTTCTGCAGCTTTGATAAGGTCTTCGCGGAAATCGGGATGAGCAATGTTGATTAAGAGCTCAGCTCTTTCCCATGTGGATTTTCCTTTCAGGTTTGCAGCACCGTATTCGGTTACGATGAAGTTTGTTGCGGTTCTTGGAGTAGTTACGATTGCGCCCGGTGTAAGAATCGGGGCAATCAGAGATTCTTTGCTTCCGTCCTTCAGAGTTCTGGTTGACGGTGTGCAGATGAAGCTTTGGCCGCCTTTTGACAGGAAAGCACCCATTACAAAATCAAGCTGTCCGCCGGTTCCGCTGATCTGCTGATGTCCTGCGGACTCGGAACATACCTGTCCGTAGAGGTCAACCTGGATGCAGCTGTTGACGGAAACGAAATTGTTGATGCTTCCGATGACATTGACGTTGTTTACATAATCAACCGGCGCATTGCAGCAGATTGGATTGTTGTCGATAAAATCGTACAATTTTTTCGTACCTCCTGCAAAGGTATAAAGGGCTTTACCCTTGTCGACCGGTTTATTTCCTGTCAGTTTGCCTGCGTCGAAGAGATCCACATACGCATCTACAAACATCTCTGTATGGGCATTGATGTTTCTGACATCGGATTCTGCGAGCATTTTTCCGATGCAGTTAGGGAGACTTCCGATGCCCAGCTGCAGTGTGCTGTGGCTGCGTATTTTCTCTACAACATGCTTTGCAATCTGTTTATCTATTTCTGAAGCCGGTTTTGCCGGCAGTTCAGCAAGAGGTGTGTTGGAGCCTTCTACAACATAGTCTACGCCGTAGAGGTTCAGCTGTGTCTGATGACCCTGTGCAATCGGCATATTTTCGTTGACTTCAACAATAATTTTCTTTGCGCCTTTGATGACGCCCCACATATCCGCAACCTGCGGCCCCAGATTGAAGTTGCCGTGCCGGTCCATAGGCGCTACCTGGAAAAAGGCGATATCTACATTGTTGTCGTTGTTAATCCAGTAAAACGGCAGTTCGTTGAAGAGCATCGGTATGTACCAGCAGCGTCCGTCTTTGCACATCTGGCGGTCAAAGGCGCTGAAATGTGCGGAGGCGAATCTTACCTGCTCATTGGAGGTGGTTGCCTGATAAAGCTTGTGAGGTTCGTTTCTGATGGTAACCGTGCTGAGCACATCGATCCCGTGAAGCTCGTCAGCTCTTTTCGCCAGGGCTTCGTCGATATCCACAACGACGCCGCAGCCTGTTCCGTAATGAATTCTGCTGTTGTTTGGCACCATGGCAGCGGCCTCATCGGCAGTAATCAGTTTTTTTCTATACTCTTCTGCAAGTGAAGATACCTTATACATTGTAATCCTCCCGTTAAATAATAAGTCCTTACCCTGTAAATAAGCCACAGACCTTTTTCAAGGCGCCGGGCACTTTACTGTATTAGTTTGATTTTGCGCTATAAGTTTGTTTAGCTTTTAACAAACCACGAATCTATTCTACTACATTGTCAAAATATTATCAACCCCCTAATTTGAAAAGGAATTGTTTTTTTGAATAAAAAGTGGTATTATAGTAAAGAAGGACAGAAATACTTTGCATGAACAACGCCTTAATCAGTGTTGTTATCCCGATTGTATAGTCGACATATAAATATGTCTCCGTAGTTAAATGGATAAAAGAACCCTGCATTGTCATCGAAATCAGAGATTCCGGACAATGACAGGAACCTTGATGCTCGGCTGTGCCTCGCATAAACAACGCCGTAATCAGCGTTGTTATCCCGATTGTATAGTCGACATATGAATATGTCTCCGTAGTTAAATGGATATAACAACGCTCTCCTAAAGCGTCGTTGCCAGTTCGATTCTGGCCGGGGATACCAGTAAAGGCATCGGAATTGCTTGATTTGAAAGTGATTTCGGTGTTTTTTATTTTTTGTTTGTTTTATCTGCAGAGAAAAGTTCTTCTGTTAATGATGCGTTTAGAAAAAAGAAGCAGAATCATTGTAATTTTATGTAACTTTATCACATACAACAGAGGTATTTTGGGGTATAATGAATATTAAATAAAGAGTAGGGAGGGATAAGCTATGTTAAGACTGAAAGATAAAGTGGCTGTAATTACGGGCGGAAGCAGAGGTATCGGTTTTGCAACGGCAGACGCATTTCTGAAAGAGGGTGCGACGGTAATTATTGCCGCAAGCTCGCAGGCATCTGCTGATAAGGCGGTGTCGAAGCTTCAGGAAAAATATCCGGATTCTAAAGTAGGCGGGATCAGTCCGGATCTTGCGCATATCGATTCGGTGAGAAAGGCTTTCGAGACTGTGACGGAAAACTACGGCTGTATTGATATTCTGGTAAATAATGCGGGTATTTCGGAGAGTACACCGTTTACAGAGTATACGGAAGAAGAGTTTGAGAAGGTTATGGACTTAAATGTGAAAGGGGTTTTCAATGCAACCCGTGTTGCATCAGAGTGTATGGTGGCGAAAAGAAGCGGCGTAATTCTGAGCACTTCTTCTATGGTAAGCATTTACGGACAGGCAAGCGGCATTGCATATCCCGCTTCGAAGTTTGCTGTAAACGGTCTGACGGTTTCGCTTGCCAGAGAGCTTGGTCCGAAAGGTATTCGTGTAAATGCCGTTGCGCCGGGCATTACGGAAACCGATATGATGAAGGCGGTGCCGAAAGATGTTATAGAACCGCTGATTGCACAGATTCCGCTGCGCCGTCTCGGACAGCCGGAGGATATTGCAAAAGCTTTCGTATTTTTGGCTTCCGATGATGCATCTTATATTACAGGCGTGGTCTTAAGCGTGGACGGTATGGCGCGGGCATAGAGAACACAAGGCACGGATTAAAGGTGTTGTTTTAGGAAAACGCAGAGGGACGGCGGGCGAAGCTGTCCCTCTGCATATTTCGTCTCATCAAGCTGTTTAATGAAAACCGCAGAGTAAGCAGCAATAAAAAAGTCCGGCTCAGTCTGTAAAGGTATATGCGTATATCGAGCAATACCTTTGGGGAGAGTCGGGCTTTTACTTTAATTTTCTACGGAAAGCTGCCGCAGTTTTATGAAACCGCGGAGATTCCGTTTCTAAAAATTTGAGATGAGATTCTGATATGGCAGCTTTACTTAAAATCAATGTCCTCGAATTTTTTTATTAGTTTTTCATCTCTGTCTTTTTCATGGGCAAAGAGCAGAACAAAGCCGTCGTTATGGGCGGCAATCTTTAAGTCGCCTTCGCCTTTTTTCAGCTTTTCGTATGCGGCGGAATCGTCGTCAAAGTGATAAATTTCAACTTTACCGTCATTGTATTCTTTGCCGGCTTTTGCGCCGATTACTTCATATCGGGTTTCTGTACCGTTTTTCAGACCCAGGTAATCTGCGACGGCGTCGATATTTTCATCGATTTCATATTTGTCGTCATCGTCGTTTCTGTCATCATCGCCGCTGTTCATATTATTATCGGTATCGTTTGTGTCTGCTCCCGCATTATCCTCTACAGTCGGACTGTTCTGATCTGCTGAGGTTTTGTCATCGTTGCCGCCGCATGCGGTGAAACTTCCGGCAAGTGCCAAAGTCAATAAAAGTGTAATAATTTTTTTCATGATATAACTCCTTTCTCTTTTTAGATAGTTTGCTCATTTTGGCGGTAAATTACACACGGGAGTTTATTATGGAAAGAATTGAAAATTTGTGATAAAATTTATCAAAAGAAAGTTGAAGGGCTGAAATCTGTCAGGAAGGAGAGAAGGGATGAATTCCAAAGATGTTGCGCTGCGTAATATGACGGCAGTGTATATTTGTAAAGGGGACAAGATTTTGATGCTGTATCGTATCGGGTCAAGAGTTGTGGAGCCATCTTGGGTCGGTGTAGGCGGGCACTTTGAATGTGAGGAGCTGAATAATCCCCGTGGCTGTGTTTTGCGTGAACTTTTTGAAGAAACGGGTCTGCGAGAAGAAAATCTGCGGAATATGAAGCTGCGTTATGTGACCTTACGGCTGAAAAACGGTGAGATCAGACAGAATTACTACTTCTTTGCGGATTTGAAAGATGAGAGCGACACGGCTCTGACCTCCTGCGAAGGACAGCTTGCCTGGGTGCCATTTGAAGAGATTTTGAAGAAAAAAATGCCGCTGACCGCAAAGCAGATGCTGACCCATTATATGCAAACGGGGCGTTTCGACGAGAAACTTTATTGCGGTGTAACCTGCGAGGAGCATATGGTTTTTACGGAGCTTCGGGAGTTCTAAAGCAGGCATTTTGCTCATACCGTTATAGTATAAAGGACGGAGGGCACTGGCGATGGAATTGATTACAATAAGCGGGTACGCATATCCGGCAATTCAGGATTGGGTTTTGGAGTCCTGGCTGCCGGATTTGACTTTTTTGGGAAATTTCAGTTATGGGATTACGACGGAGGGCGGTATTATAGACTTGGCGGACGAGAAACTGACAGAAGCTGCCCGGCGGGCAGGGGTGCTTCCTATGATGGTTCTTACGCCGCTTGATGCTTCGGGCACTTTTAACGATGTGACGGCATCGGAGGTATTGTCGGATCCGCAGAAGCGGTCTAAGCTTGTTTATCATATCAGGGAGATTCTGCAGCGTAAAGGGCTTGCAGGTGTGGACTTTGATTTTGAATTTATTCCGGCGGAAAACAGGCAGGATTATGTGGAACTTCTGCGGCAGGCAAAGGAAGAATTGGCTCCGCTTGGGTATTATGTAACGGCGGCGCTGGCGCCTAAAATCAGTGACGATCAGCCGGGCAGCCTTTACGAAGGCATCGATTACGGACAAATCGGCGCAGTTGCGGATTATGTTCTGGTAATGACTTATGAGTGGGGATATACATACGGACCGCCTATGGCGGTTTCGCCGATCAATCAGGTGCGCAGGGTGCTGGATTATGCGGTCAGCGTTATTCCGCGGGAAAAGATTCTGATGGGAATGCCTAATTACGGTTATGACTGGACGCTGCCTTTTGTACGGGGAGAAAGCAGGGCGGAAAAGCTGGCAAGTGAAGAGGCGTTCTGGCGGGCTCAGTATTATAATGCGGAAATCCTTTACGACCAGCTTTCTCAGGCGCCGTTTTTTACTTACTTCGATCCGGCAGGGCGCAAGCATGTGGTCTGGTATGAGGATCAGCGGAGTATCCGGGCGAAAATGGCGCTGGCAGAAGAGTATGGTCTGGCAGGTATGGGATTTTGGAACATTATGGACTACAACCCGGCAAATTCCGCAGTTCTGAACGAGATGTATCAGGTTAGGAAGCTGTAGCTGCATTTCGTGAAGAATTTTTCCACATCAGGTGATGAGCCGAAGCCCCGGTTCCGCAAAAGAAAAAGGCCGCATATATACCTGAAATGACACACTTAGCAGATATAGACAGAAGGTGTGTCATCTTTCTTTTCAGCGCACAGACAAAAATGACACAATGACCCGATTTTCGAAGGGGTTGTGTCATCAAAACAGGGAAGGAGCCTATCGGGCGCAGGTCGATCATGTAATATTGTGAGATTAAAGAAAGAATAAGGGAAACACAAAATGGTGACACTCATAAAAAATGACAGGAGTATATTGTTTTTAGGGGAAACCTGTCATTTTTGCAGTTTATAATTTTATGGAAGTGACATGAAAGGGCTTTAAATGGCGGTATTGTGTCATTTTGCCCTTTAAAGCAAACTGCTGCGGATTTTTGCGTGCGCGGCATATTTTGAAGAGGTTAAGGATCAAACCCTTTTAAGATTAAGCTTTTTAAAACCAAGTCTTTTAAGATTAAGTTTGTTTGAAATCAGGCCGTTTTGAAATCAGGCCTTTTTAAGATCAGGCGCTTCTGAAATCAGCAGGGCGTTCTGCCGGAAAGAAGCAAAAGAGGTGCACGCAGGAACGGTTATTTTCCGTAATTGCGGACACCTCTACGTTGATGATTGTTTCTTTACGCAGCTTTTATTATTTATGCAGTTTTTGTTATTTATGCTCTGCGTCGCAGTATGCGCATCTGTAAACTCGGTTTTCTTTATCGACCAGTTTGAACTGATGTACGATTTCCTGTTCTACGGAAGTGATGCATCTCGGGTTTTTGCATTTTATGACGCCGGTCAGGGTTTCAGGCAGTTCCAGATGTTTCTTTTCGTAGAGCTTGCCGTCTTTTACGATGTTCACAGTGATGTTGCTGTCGATGTAGCCCAGTACATCAAAGTCCAGTTCCATCAGCTGATCGATTTTGATGATGTCTTTTTTGCCGTATTTCGGGCTGGTTGCGTTCTGAATGATGGCAACACAGTTGTCTAGTTTGTCCAAGCCTAAGAGCTCATAAATTTCCATACTTTTGCCGGCTTCGATGTGGTCTAAAACGATACCGTTTTTTACTCCGTCTATATTCATTCGAGTTCCTCACTTTCTTACTTTATTGTTTATTTGTGTTTTCATGCCGTCGCAGCATGCCTGCAGGGTTTTCATATTGTCGCAGTATGCCCGCAGGGCTTGCAATCTTTTGCGGTGTTGCCGATGGCTGCGGTATTTCTGGCTTTTGCAGCATTTTCCGGGGCGGGTTTTCCGCCGGTCGATGGTGACGGCTGCGGCGGGTATAATATTAATTAAGCTTCCCGTTTGATACCCAGAAGATACAGAATCAGAGCCATTCTGATGTGTTTTCCGCACAACGCCTGGAAGAAGTAAGCGGCTCTCGGATCGTCGTCCACTTCTACGGAAATTTCGTTTACTCTCGGCAGCGGGTGCATGATGGTTAAATCTTCTTTTGCGGTTTTCAGCTTTTCCAAATCGAGGATGTAGCTGTCTTTCAGGCGGATATAGTCTTCTTCGTTGAAGAATCTTTCTTTCTGTACACGAGTCATATAGAGAATATCCAGCTCTTCCATAGCGTCTTCCAGTCTTTCGACTTCTTTCCATTCAGCGCCTTTTTTGTTCATACTTTCTTTTACATAGTCAGGAACCTGCAGCTCGTGCGGAGAAATCAGAACGAATTTGATGTTGTCGTATCTCAGCATAGCCTCGATGAGAGAGTGAACCGTTCTGCCGAATTTCAGGTCGCCGCAGAGACCGATGGTCAGATTATCCAGTCTGCCTTTCTTTCTTTTGATGGTCAGAAGGTCGGTCAGAGTCTGTGTCGGATGGAAGTGACCGCCGTCACCGCCGTTGATGATTGGAACTGTGGTTCTCTGAGCTGCAACAATCGGCGCACCTTCTTTTGGATGACGCATTGCGATGATGTCTGCATAGCAGCCTACGGTTCTGATGGTATCGCTTACGCTTTCGCCCTTTGCGGCAGAGCTGGAGTTTGCGGAGGAGAAACCAAGGACGCTTCCGCCCAGTTCCAGCATAGCAGCTTCAAAGCTGAGTCTGGTTCTGGTGCTCGGTTCAAAGAAAAGAGTCGCCAGTTTTTTGTGTGCGCAGATATCTTCGTAAGCGGCATGATTTTCTACGATATCATCCGCAACTCTGATCAGTTCGTCGATTTCTTCTACAGAAAAGTCTGTGATGTTGATAAGATTTCTGATTTCGCCCATTTATTTGTCTCCTTTCATCCATCCTTCATCAGAAGGATTGTCTCTGAACTTTAAGATTCTTTCCTTATCCTCTGCCTTGATATAGCCGGTGTCAGCGGCAACTTCCACCAGTGCATCAAGGTCGCATAAGCTTACATTTTTTACATTGTGCTGCGCAAATCTGTCCAGACCTTTTTTCATACCGTATGTAAAGATGCTGGCAATACCCAGAATTTCTGCGCCTGCTGTGCGAAGAACTTCTACGGTTTCTACAGCGCTGCCGCCGGTGGAAACCAGATCTTCGACTACGACTACTTTCTGACCCGGCAGTAATTTTCCTTCGATTTGATTGGTTCTTCCGTGGTCTTTTGCGGAACCTCTGACATATCCCATCGGAATATTCATCAGGTGGCCGACGATGGCGGCGTGGGCGATGCCCGCAGTGCTTGTACCCATCACCACTTCACATTCCGGGAAATGTTCCTTGATGGTTGCAACCAGACCTTCTTCTACTTTAGTTCTCACTTCCGGAGCGGTAAGTGTCAGTCTGTTGTCGCAGTAAATCGGGCTTTTGATACCGCTTGCCCAAGTAAACGGTTCCTCAGGTCTTAAGAAAACCGCTTCGATGGACAGTAAACCTTTTGCAATTTCAGTTTTCATAAAAGTTCCTCCAATCTATATAAAACATGGTTCAGCTGGTTATGAATGCCGGCTGCGGCTTGCTTGCCGAGTCGGTTCGTTGTATTCTGCTTGCCGCATCCGACAGCTTCGGCTTGATGTGTTCCGCTTGCTGCGTTCGGCAGCTTCGGCTTGATGTGTTCTGTTTGCTGCATTTCGATTGCCGCAGGGCAATTTGCCGCTGCCGGTTCGTCCGGGCAGAGTTGTTTTAGCCGATAAATTCTCTGCAGACTCTTTCGTATGCGGCAACCGGGTCTTCAGCTTTTGTAATCGGTCTGCCCACTACGATATAGTCGGAGCCGATTTCTTTTGCTTTTTCCGGTGTAGTGACTCTGACCTGATCGCCTTTGTCTCCGTCAGCAAAGCGTACGCCCGGGGTTACGGTTAAGAAATCCGTACCGCAGGTTTCGTGAATTTTTCCGGATTCCAGCGGGGAGCATACTACGCCGTCAAGGCCGGCAGCCTTTGCGTTTTGTGCGTACTTGATTACCACTTTATCCAGTTCTTCCGGAATCAGCAGCTCTTTCTGCATTCTTTCCTGGCTGGTGGAAGTAAGCTGGGTTACCGCAATCAGAAGCGGACGGCTGCCGTCTTCTCTGGTAAGGCCGCGGATAGCTGCTTCCATCATATCTTTTGTTCCTGCTGCGTGCAGGTTGCACATATCCACATCTAATTTGGACAGAGCTGCCATAGCCTTTTCAACAGTGTTCGGAATGTCGTGCAGCTTCAGGTCGAGGAAAATACGATGACCTCTTTCTTTGATTTCACGGACGATGGCAGGGCCTTCGCTGTAAAACAGCTCCATACCGATTTTTACATACGGCTTTTTGCCGGTGAATTTGTCTAAAAATGCCAGTGTCGCTTCCTTGGAAGGGAAGTCGCAGGCGATGATTACATCTTTACCCATAGTTTTACCTCCGTAATAATTTATTTCACTATACCAATAATTTCGGACAATTTTTCAATACCCAGTTCCTCACAAAGTTTCGGAAGATCTTCAATGATTTCTTTGCAGGCATACGGATTAACCAGATTTGCCGCGCCGATCTGTACGGCGGAGGCGCCTGCCATCATCATTTCTATCACATCGCGGGCTGAGCTTACGCCGCCCATACCGATCACCGGAATATTTACGGCATTTGCCACCTGATATACCATACGGACTGCTACCGGAAAAATCGCAGGACCGGAGAAGCCGCCCATTTTGTTGGCAATGACCGGTTTGTGCCGGCTGATATCGATGCGCATACCCAAAAGGGTGTTAATCAGGCTGAGTCCGCCCGCACCGGCTTCTTCGCAGGCTTTTGCAATTTTCACAATATCGGTTACATTGGGGCTCAGTTTAATGTACACAGGTTTGGAAGTGACTGCTTTTACAGCCCGGGTGACTTCTGCCGCACTTTCAGGCAGAACGCCGTAAGCCATACCGCCGTTATGTACATTGGGGCAGCTGACATTAACTTCGATGATACCGACCTGTTCCTGCTTGTCCATAGCAGAAGCGCAGGCTGTATATTCATCGATAGAAAAGCCGCTGATGTTGGCGATAACAGGCTTTTTATAAATCTTTGCAAGGTCGGGAAGTTCCTTTTCGCAGACTGCGTCAAGTCCCGGATTCTGAAGACCTACAGAGTTAATCATACCGTCCGTACATTCGGCAATGCGCGGCAGGGGGTTTCCCAGTCTTGCTTCTCTGGTGGTTCCTTTGAAGGAAATCGATCCCAGAATATTGATATCATAAATTTCAGCGAATTCCTTGCCGTATCCGAAGGTACCGCTTGCCGGAATCACAGGATTGTCCAAAGTGATGCCACTTAAATTGACTTTCAGATCTACCATTTGATTTCCTCCTTATATAGTACAGGACCGTCTTTGCAGATGCGTTTATAACCGTATTTGGTTTCGCAGGTGCAGCCCATGCAGGCTCCGAAACCGCATGCCATTCTGGCTTCAAAGCTGAACTGACCGTCCGGCGTACAGTCGTATACTGCTTTTAACATCGGTTCGGGACCGCAGGTATATACATAATCGAAATCCATATCCTTCATAGCGTCGGTGACGAACCCTTTGATACCGTAAGAACCGTCGGCGGTGGTTATTACAGGCTCAATAGAGAGGGCTCTGAACTCTCTGGTGAGGATAATATCGGATTTACTGTTGAATCCGGTGATTACCTTTGGCACGATACCCTTGTCCACAAGGGCTTCCGCAAGACCGTAAAGAGGAGGCACACCGATGCCGCCGCCCACAAGAAGCGGTTTGCTGCTGCCGCATTCGATGTCAAATCCGTTGCCCAGAGGCATCAGTACATCAAAGATATCGCCTTTTTTTGCTTTGGAAAGAGCCAGTGTACCCTGACCGGCTATTTTGAAAATAATCGTAATAAAAGATTTATCGTAGCTGTAAATCGAAATCGGTCTCCGCAGATAAAAGCCGTCCAGTTTGATATTGACAAACTGTCCCGGAGCACTGACCTCACTGCAGTCGCCCACCAGCGTCATTACGAAGATGTTTTTCTGCATTTCTCTGATATGATCTACTTTAAGCAGTTGTCTCTTCATAGCAAATTTCTCCTTTTACCATAGTAAGAATGACTTTCCCGTCAACTTCGGTATTTTCGAACGGGGTCGCTCTGCCGTTTCCGGCAAAGTCTTTTGAATCGATTGTGAAATGTCTGTTTAAATCAAGTATCGTCAGATCCGCGGGAGCTCCGTCCTCGAGGATGCCGCCGGCAAAGCCGAATCTCTTTCTCGGATTGATGCTCATCAGCCGTATCAGCTGTTCCAGAGAAATAATGTTTTTTTCTACAAGGAATGTGTAAAGCACCGGGAAGGCGGTTTCAAGTCCCACAATGCCGAAGGCGCTTTTTGCAAGGCCTTTGGATTTTTCTTCTGCGCTGTGAGGCGCATGGTCGGTGGCGATCATATCGATAGTGCCGTCTTTGATACCCTGAATCAGCGCGTCTCTGTCGGCAGCTGACCGAAGAGGCGGATTCATTTTGAAACGACCGTCTTCTTCTAAGTCCTGATCGGTAAGCACCAGATAGTGAGGGGCGGTTTCACAGGTAACATCTGCGCCGCGGGCTTTTGCTTCTCGGATGATGTCTACGGTTTCTTTGCAGGAAATATGGCAGACATGATAAGGGCAGCCGGTTTTTTCCGCCAGAGCAACATCTCGGGCAACCTGCTTCCATTCGCTTTCCGAACAGATTCCTTTGTGACCGTGGGATTTGGCGTACTCGCCGTCGTGAATGTATCCGCCGAACAGAAGACTCTCGTCTTCGCAGTGAGCTACAATCATTTTACCCAGTGATTTTGCTTTCAGCATAGCTTCTTCCATAAGCTCTCCGGTCTGTACGCCTTTTCCGTCATCTGAGAAAGCGCAGACATAAGGCGCCATTGCTTCCATATCCGAAAGAGCGCTGCGGCCGTCCTGATTGACCGTAATTGTCCCGTAAGGAATCGTATTTACAACTGCATCTTTTTCGATGATGTCAAGCTGCACCTTCAGACTTGCAAAGTCGGACGGAGCCGGATTCAGATTGGGCATCGGGCAGACACAGGTGTAGCCGCCCTTTGCAGCCGCAAGGCTTCCTCCTTTGATCGTCTCTTTATAAAAAAAACCAGGTTCACGAAAATGCACATGTACATCGGTGAAACCCGGGATAATTACCTTATCAGCACAGTCAATAATACGATCTGCGCGATTCATATCTAAAGAGCTGACGGAGTTGACAAAAACTTTACCATTGGAAATAAAAATATCTTTCTTTTCAAAACCGGCAGATGAGAAAATTGTACCGTTTTTTAACAAAGTTATCATTCGTTCCGCTCCTTTCTCATATATTCAAACTTAATTTTGCTCAAATCTTCAATATGTTAGCATAGATTTCTTTGATTGTCAATAGATTTGAAACGGTTTTTTGAAATGACATTTGCAACAATATAACACTGCATTTCATTTCTGCCTGCAGGCTTTTAAGCATGCTCGGAAATCCGAATTTGTTGATTTTACCGTTTTCGGACAGACCTGTAGGGTTTTGCGCTTATCAGGAAAATAAATCTCTTACCAAAATCAGCAGGACATTTTCGTTATAAAATACGGAAGCGATATCGGAATGTTCTATTGCATAAATAAGCGGCTGTGCAGATTCGGGAAGTAAAAGACCCAGTACCGGTACTAAAACTGCAAATCCCAGCAGGGCGAGAAGAAGCCCTCTTGCCATACCGAACAGAAATCCCAGAAATCCGTCTATAAAGCCGGTGACGCCGTCATTGTGCTTTCTGGAGAAGAGAAACATAATCAGTGCGCACAGCACTTTGATGCCGAAAACAACTGCAAGGAAGGCAATTACTGACATCAGGGCGCTGCAGATGGGTTCTGCCGCTGCATTGCCGAAACTTTCCGGACTATCTTTCAGAAAGTCGCCGAACAGGTCGGGAAGTGTCCGGTAGGTAGGGCTTTCTTCGATGCGGGCGCTGAGCTGCTCGCTTATTACACGGTGGATGGATTCGTCAAGTTCTGTGTAGTCCCGAAGGATTTCTTTTACCGTATCATTAAAAAAGAATCCCAGAGCAATGCACAAAAACCACTGCATAAAGCTGGAAACAGCTGCGACAAAGCCTTTGCGGGCGCCGAAGATTGTGGAAAACAAGATAATTGCAAGTACAATGATATCCATTATGAATCCGGTTCCCGTTTCCATTCCAATCTCCAATCCTTTCTGCATAGCTGCTGTTTCTTTTCATATATATATTACAGGAAAAGATTAAAAAAAGCAATAAGGGGGAGCCGATCATGGCGGGAGACTACAGAAAATACAGCGTGGAAATGAAGGGTGGAGAAGTCGGATACCGTCTGTGGAAAAGAGGGCGGCAGAGTGTCGTATGTGTCTTTGAAACTTACAAGGAAAAAAGGGCTGTTTACTTTTCTGTGTCGAACCTGCTGCCGTCATCAGTGCTTTTGAGAGAGGAAGGCAGAGAATATCATCTGATTTTGCTGGGCAGCAGTGACGGGGAAATTATTCATATGGATTTCGGAGTGTTTTCGGTAAATCCCAGAGGGGAAGGTTTACTTCGGAGAAAATTCACAGGACCGCCTTTGTCCTGCTATACCCATTGCCTTTTGGCTGCGCTGGATCGGGAAACCGGAGCTGCGGAGACTGTGTTTGAAGGGGCGATGCCTTTTTTTTACGGAGCGGAGCCGGGGGCGCCAGAAAAAGAAAGAAAGCAAATAATCGGAAAGGCGGCGGAAGAGGCGGGGAAAGCGGGAGAACCGGGGAGTGCGTACAATCCGGAAACTGTTCAGAAGAAAACAGAAGCATTGCAGGAATCGGAGGACTTTCTTTTTCGAAGAACCTGGGGAAGTATTTTTGAAAAATATCATAAGAAGCCCTTTTCGGAGATTTTCGCAAAAGAATGGGATGAAACCGGTTCTTTGTGGTCCAGAGTATCCGGAGATGAAAAACTTCCGGCACCGCTTTCTCCGTACAAAGAATGGATAAAAAAATACGAACATTATATTATCGGAAAGGGGAACCATAGATATTTTGCGGGAATTCCTGGAAGATTTTTACAGTGTGAGCAGCCAAGCGGAGAAGGGGGCCGGTTTTCCCTTTGGCAGCCGATTCGCGGCGGAGAGTGTTTTTTCTCCGATCTGTCAGAGCTTACGGGAACACTGCAGGAGGAAATATACGGATATTGGATTTGCGGAATTGATGAAAAATCCGGGGAAATCAGAGTCGTTTAATCCCTTTCTGTTTCTTTATTTTTCGCTGTCAGGTCCTTTTCAGACAAATTTTCGAAACTTAAAATAAAAAAGTCGGCTTTGCCGCAGCGATTGGGACAGGATTTAAAAAATCTTATACATACCGCCTGCGGAATCGGGCGGGAAGTGATGCAAAAACAAGTATGAGCCGGCACTTAGGTAACAGTAGGATGAGGAATGTTTTTATGAAGTAAGGACATTTAAGCTGCAGGAGGAAATTATGGAAGGAGCGTTTGAAAATGAGGAGATTTCGGAAGATGAAGAGAAGGGGTTATCGGAGCTGGAGCGCAGGAGAATCTTGCTTTGCGGGAAATACGATGTAATTAAGACGGCGGTATCGCGCCTGACGGTGCAGAAAGACGATGTGGAGGATTTGTCGCAGGATATCTTTCTGATTGCATACAGCCGTATCGAGCAGCTGAAACAGCCGGGCAGTATAGATTGCTGGCTGTATAAAATAACACGAAGATATGTAAGCCAGCATCTGAAAAACTGTAGACAGAAAGAAAAAAGGGAGTTGAGCTGGGATGGAGAAATCAGCAGGCTGTCTGTCGGAAACCGAAGCAGCGGGGACTGGGAGCGTATGTGCGCACAGATGGAGTACGAAGATCTGATATTCTTTTTGGAAAGACTTGATGCGGCGGAACAGACCATAGTAAGAATGCGGTACCTGAAAGGTTTTTCACTTGTAGAGATTGCTGAGTTTTTACATATGAATTACAACACCGTTAAAACAGTAAAAACCCGTGCGCTGAAAAAGCTGCGTGAAATGCTGAAAGAGGATGAAATCAAAGTTGCCAAACGGGAGCGAAGCGAGTAAGATGTAATGTAAAGGAGATTTGCATTATGAATATTACAATTGAAAAGAAGAATTTTGAAAAACTGAATATAGAACAGATGAAGAGCAGGTGCGGACAGGCATTGGACGAAATCTGGAACAGACCGTGGATGCGCTATGCGGTTACAAGGGCGGATCAGGACTGTCTGCCGCAGGTACAGTCGGCTGCGGAATTATTGACAAACAACAGCGAGGCCGTAGTTGTTCTTGCGGAGGGACTGCTTGCAGAGCAGATTCGAGCCGCAGCGGCTGCCGCTTCCCCGGAAGAGCCGAAAGCCGAGGTTATTGTATTCGGGGAGACTCTTTCTCCGTCAGACTATGCATCGCTTTTGGAAAAACTGGAAAACCTGCGTTTTTCTGTACTTCTTGTTTCGGATAGTGAAGAGAGTCTTTCTCTTCGGGGTGCATATGCGCTTCTTAAAAAACTGCTGATTACAAAGTTCGGAAAGGAGCAGGCTGCAGAACGGGTGGCTGCGGTTTTGGGAGGCGGAAGCGTATTTTTTGCACAGGAAGCCGCGGCAGAGGATTATCCGCAGATGTCTTTACCGGAGTTAACGGCGGAATTTGCTGCGGGTTCTGCGGCAGTACTGCTGCCTTTAGCGATAAAGGGTGTGGATACAAAGGCATATTTGGACGGATTTTACGAAATGCTGGCTTCTCCGGCGTGGGATAAAGATGCAGTCGACTATGCTGTAGGCAGAGCCGTCTGCGGCGGGGAGGAAATCCTGCATGTATGGCAGCGCCAGTTAGAAGACTTTGCGGTTCTGCAGGGAAATACAATATTTATGCCCGGAGCGGAAGGATTCAGGATAAGCGGGAAATCCGGCAAAACGGCAGGCGGACAGGCGGAACCGTTTGAGACTTTACTTTTGGTTGAAGCAGATGCTGCCGACATTATGATGCCTTTTTTTGAAGGCTGCAATGAGGACGGTTCGTTAAATCTTTTGATGAGAGATTCCGCAAGAGAGGCATTCAAAAATGAAAATCCGGGAGCGGAGATTTCCCTTCCAGTAATGAATGATCGGAATCTGGGACAGCTTTTCGCATTTTTTCAGCTGTCAGAAGCGATTACGGAATATCTGCTTTTCTCGCGGTAAACGGCTTTGAAACAGGACTTCCGAAATCCCGCCGGCTTTAAAAAGCGGGCAGTTTGCAAGACCCGGTTTATAACCTTTATACAGAACTTTAATGTACTGAAATAAATAATACAAATTGGGGTTTACAATATTTTTAATTGTGCTATAATGAGGGTACACAGAAAAGTTAATTTTTTAACAAAACTTTTCAAACAGGATTATCATACAATTTGTAGGAGGGTATTACAATGAAAAAAGTTGGTGTATTAGGAACAGGTACCATGGGTGCCGGCATTATTCAGGTTCTTGCTCAGAACGGTTATGAAGTAGTGCTGAGAGCCAGAAGACAGACCTCTGTAGATAAGGGACTGGCTACAGTTGAAAAGAATCTGGACCGCCTGATTAAAAAAGAAAAAATCACTGAAGCTGACAAGGCAGAAATCATGGGAAGAGTTCACGGTTCCACCGACATCAGCATTGTAAAAGATGCAGACCTGATTATCGAAGCTGCGACAGAAGATATGGAAGTAAAGAAAGCTCTGTTTGCTGAATTAGACCAGTTAGTAAAACCGGAAGCAATTATTGCAACCAACACTTCTTCCCTGTCCATTACAGAAATCGCAGCTGCAACAGGAAGACCTGACAAAGTAATCGGAATGCACTTTTTCAACCCTGTTCCTGCTATGAAACTGGTAGAAATCATTCAGGGTCTGACTACTTCTGACGAAACTAAGGCTACTGTCATTGAACTGGCAGAAAAGCTGGGTAAGACTCCGGTAGAAGTTGCAGAAGCTCCGGGATTTGTTGTAAACAGAATTCTGATTCCGATGATTAACGAAGGTATCGGCATTCTGGCTGACGGCGTTGCAGATGCAAAGGGCATCGACACTGCTATGAAGCTGGGTGCTAATCATCCGATGGGACCTCTGGAACTGGGCGACCTGATTGGTCTTGATGTATGCTTGGCGATTATGGATGTACTGTATAACGAATACGGTGATCCGAAGTACAGAGCACATGTTCTGCTGAGAAAGATGGTAAGAGCCGGAAAACTGGGAAGAAAGACCGGTGTTGGTTTCTACGATTATACAAAATAAAAAGATATAACAATCGAATCATAACAGTTTGTTTAAGGAGCTGCCCGGTGCGGTATTTGAAGACGCAGGGGCGGCTTCTTTTCGAGTTGTGAAAAATCATAACCGTAACCTGTTTCGCCGCCGGTTGTTACTTACTACGACATCACGGCTGTTCAGACTGAGCACGGCAAAATCAGCTTAAGTACAGACCGTATTCATCGTGGTGGAAATGTAGAGGTAACTTTGACGGCTGACGAAGGATATGAAGTCAAAGAACTTCTGATTAACGGAAAGAGTGTCGGCGCAGTTTCATCTTATACGATTAAATCTGTTTCGGAAGATATTCAGGTAGCTGCAGTCTTCGGCGAAACAGAGGAAGCTAAAAATGACCGTATTGCCAAAGGCGTGCAGAATACCACCATCAAAATGTACTACAAGAAAGGTGAAATCGGCAAAGGCTGGATTAAACTTCGTTACAAGAAGTCTTACGGTTACAAAGTGGACAATTATGAAATTTTCCGTTCCGCAAAGAAAAAGACCAACTTTGGAGAGAAGGCGTGGTTTGTCACAAAAACCAACAAAACAAGCGGATACTACAAAAATGGAAAATCCGTGAAAAAAGGAACCCGCTACTATTATAAAATGCGTGGTGTTCGTGAAATCGCAGGAGAAACTTACTATACACAGTGGTCTAATGTGGTAATGCGGACGGGCAGATAAGTCTCTGTACAGCATATTTTGAAATTAATTTGAAACAGAGTTGCCGCAATTCCGCCGGTGTTAGTTAATGTAGTTTACATCGGCAGATCAAAGCAACGTGCCTCGAATAAAACAGGGGTGCTTTTAAGAGCAGTATAAATTGTCGTGCGGATGCTCATACAGCTTAAAAACTATCGTAAGGATTTCATACAGCTTAATAATTATGGTGTGAGCGACGGCTCAAAAGGGATGTCCGATAGGGCATCTCTTTTGCTATAGTGCATTCAGCGGGAGCATATTTTAACGGGTGAAAAACCTAAATACGTTCGATAGGCAGACCCTGAATATGCTTGTATTTCCAATCGGCATATAGAGACTTGAATATACTTGATATTTTTAACCGGCAGATAAATTTACGAATATGCTTGGCACCTCCAAATCCCCCGCCGATGTCTTTTTGGCGATTTGCAGGGGAATTCTGTGAAGAAGGGAGGGGGTATATGAAGAATTTGAAGCAAATTTTCGATGATTTACAGCAAAAATTAGATTAAAAGCGCAAACTTTTCGTCTGAAATAGATACAAAATGGGTTTAATAGAATTTAAAGTTAAAATTGGTATCGATACCCATCTACATAAAGGCAAAAAATCCCCTGTAAAATCAGAGATGAGAGTGATACAGGTGATTTCGGGAGATGAAAAGACAAAATATACCGGGTATGGGTATAGAAGCTGGAAGACAGTTGCGTTCGCAGTTGCGGATGCAGGTATAAACGCAGGAACAGGTGACAGTACAGCTGCAGATATAGGCGCGCGAATACCGTTTCGGCTTCAGTGGCAGCTGCAGATATGTGAATATCGTTGTGGTCGCAGTTGCAGACATCGGTATGAATGTAAGGATACCTTTGTACACGGGGAGAGGATTTTCTTTTTTATGTTTTTTAATTCTTTTCGACAAAAATATCCCCTTTTATTTTGTTCTGCACTGTATTATAATTAAATGCAGAATTATATTTATAGTCTTTGTGGTTGTGAGAAGGCGCATCGCGTCTTATCTTTTATGACAGACAGAGCGTATTGGTTTTAAGCGTGTTTCTGCGCGTTTCAATATATATCCTATATACTTTTTCGGTTACTTTGTTCCTTTTGCTGTCGGTATTGTTTAAGAGACTGTTGTACCGGTGGGTCAAATCGTTTAAGCGTATATTTTATGGAACAGTTTTTCCCCCGTAGTTTTATAGTAAAGAACAGGTTATAAAGGCAGACTCGGAGCTTTGACTGAATTTCGGGGTTTGCAGAAAGAACGGATATATTTCCCGGAAATATTTAAATGTTATAGTATTATGCGAATTGTGTATTCGTAAAAATAGAGTAGAAAGAAGAAGAAAATGACAGAAAACGATAAAAAAAGTGGAATTATCAACGAAGTTAAGACGGCGCCGAAGCGGAGGGGAAGACCTCCGAAGGCGGAGACTTTGGCAAAGAGGGCGGCTTTAGCAGCCGAGGAAGAAAAGAAAAAAGCTGCAGGCGGAAACTCGCAGGCGGATATGCAGACCGGCTCGAAGCCGGGAAGTTCAAAAGCGGCGGGATCTGCCCGGAAAACCGGAACTGCACAGAAACTCGAAAGCGTGCAGAACACCGAATCTGCACAGAACTCTGAAAACTCGCAGAAAAGTGAAAAAGCGAAGAAAACCGAATCTGCGCAGCGGGTGAAGTCTTCGCCGGAACAGGCTTCGAAGACTCCGAAACGGAGGGGCAGGCCTTCGAAGGCGGAGACTTTGGCAAAGCGGGCGGCTTTAGCAGCAGAAGAAGAACAGAAGCCGGAAGAAAATATTTTCCGGGAAGACAGCCGGCTTGCTGCAAAAGAGATAGCAGAGGAGAGAGAGCCCTTGAAGACACCGTATTGGGAATATGATGATACGGTATCTGATACAGATGACATTTCTGCAGATATTCCTTCTGGAGAGGGGGAAGACGCAGACAGGTTTGCGGAATCCGGCGATATATATGCGGTCCGCAGGAGGCTTTCTGAACAGAATGATTCCGAAAGAGCAGTGTCTGCTGCGGAATATATATCGGAGAGCGATGAAGGGAAATCGAATTTTACAGAATCTGGGAACACAGCGGAGTTTGAGGAAGACGATGTCCGGACGGCTTACGGGGCAGGTCAAACAGAACCGCACAGTACGGGGGAACACTTCGGACATCACGCAGATTCCCGTTCTGCCGATTATAAAAGACGGGATGAGAGACCGCGTCCTGAAGTAGAAGGTATTTTGGAGCTTGCTGAGGGTGGATTCGGCTTTCTTCGTTTCAATAATTTTTTAACAAGTGACAGAGATGTGTATGTTTCGCCGACGCAAATCCGAAGATTCAATTTAAAGACAGGTGACTTAATAAAGGGAATTTCCCGTCTTCCCAACGAGGGCGAAAAATTCGGTGCACTTCTTTACGTTCTGACTGTTAACGGCGACGAACCCGGGGTTGCTATGCGCAGACCGGACTTTGAGGATCTGACGCCGATTTTTCCGACGGAAAGACTTTCCCTTGAGGACAGAAGCCGGGATCTTTCTATGCGGCTGATCGATTTAATCGCACCGATTGGAAAAGGCCAGAGGGGGCTGATTGCAGCGCCGCCGAAAGCCGGAAAAACCACACTTTTGAAGGACATTGCCAACAGCATTGAGAAAAAATATCCAGAGGTGGAAATGATTGTGCTGCTTATTGATGAGCGTCCGGAGGAAGTGACGGATATGAAAAGGTCTCTGCACGGCGGTGAGGTTATTTATTCCACTTTTGATGAGATGCCTTCTCATCATGTAAAAGTTGCGGAGATGGTACTGGCAAGAGCACAGCGTCTTGCGGAGCACGGTAAGGATGTAGTGATTCTTTTAGACAGTATTACAAGGCTTGCCAGAGCTTATAATCTGGTTGTTCCCCCTTCGGGAAGAACCCTTTCGGGCGGACTTGATCCGGGGGCGCTGCATAAACCGAAGAAATTTTTCGGCGCGGCAAGAAATATTGAAGAGGGCGGCAGCATTACAATTCTGGCAACTGCGCTGATTGAAACGGGAAGCCGTATGGATGATGTTATATTTGAGGAATTTAAGGGTACAGGTAATATGGAACTGCATTTAGACAGAAAGCTCTCCGAAAAGAGAATCTTCCCGGCCATTGATTTGAATAAATCCGGTACCAGAAAAGAAGACCTGCTGATGACTCCGGATGAACTTGAAGGAATCTGGGCGATGCGCAGAGCCATGGCAAACCGGGATAATCAGGAAGTTACAGAAACGATTATTGATAATCTGGCACATACGAGGGACAATGAGAACTTTATTCAGATTATTAAAAAGGTGTTTATGAAATAGCGGATAAAACAGCAGACAGAGGTTAATTTATGGATTTAAGCAAGATATTTTTAAAAAACGCGTGTCCTACACCGGTAGGCGGTCAGGCTGTCATGGAAGGCATTATGATGCGGGGGATGGAGCGGACTGCAGTGGCGGTGCGTCTGCCTGACGGCAGAATTCATATGAAAACCCAGCCCAATCGCAAGCTGGGAAAATGGGCAAAAATTCCGCTGGTTCGCGGAGTGGTATCCTTTGTAATGTCTTTGTATGAAGGAACAAAAATATTGATGTATTCTGCGGATGTGCTGGAGGCAAACTGGTCGGAGGAAGACGGGGCGGAAGAAGATAAGCTGGATCAGTGGATGAAAAAGACTTTCGGTGAAAAGGGCGCGTGGAATATTATGATTTACCTTTCGGTCATTCTTGCTTTGGTTATGACCATCGGTATGTTTATCCTGCTGCCCACAGTAGTGGCGAATTTGCTGAAACCGGTAATCGACAGCGATTTTGCATTCAATCTGGTGGAAGGCATTATGCGAATCGTTATTTTCGTGGTGTATTTGGCGTTAATCAGCAGGATGAAAGATATTCAAACCGTATTTCAGTATCACGGCGCAGAGCATAAATGTATCCACTGTTTTGAAAACAATCTGGAGCTGACGCCTGCCAATGCACAGCAGTTTTATACCCTGCACCCCAGATGCGGAACCAGTTTTCTTCTTTTCGTTATGGTAATCAGCTTTGTGCTGCATCTGTTTTTAGGATGGCCTAATCTGGCTCTTAGAATTATTTCCAGGCTGCTGCTGGTGCCGGTAGTTGCGGGACTTTCCTATGAACTGCTCAAATGGGCGGGAAGAAGCGATAACTGGCTGGTTAAGATTCTCAGCCTGCCGGGGCTGTACCTGCAGAAGCTGACTACAAATGAGCCGTCCGATGAACAGCTTGAGGTGGCAATTGCAGCTATGAAGGCGGTTATGGTGCCTGAAGATACGCCGTATTTCGAAGGAATCTGTGATTTAGACGGGAATTTTTTGGAAGAAAACCCCATTGAGAGAAAAAGTAAAGAAGAAGACAACGATACAACAGAAGCATAAAAAGTTAAAGTAGGAGACCAACTATGAATAGTCAATAGTAAATTGGGAAATATTTAAAAAAAGTT